>JBBTAL010000137.1:0-2906 GCA_038044225.1 Nanobdellota archaeon | reverse complement strand
CCCAATCAACTTAGTGGTGGACAACAACAAAGAGTAGCTATTGCTCGCGCTTTGGCAAATGACCCCGAAATAATTTTAGCAGATGAACCTACTGGAAATTTAGATACTAAAACGGGAGAACATGTTATGAATTTATTGACTAGTCTTAATGAACAAGGAAAAACAATTATTCTTATAACTCACGCTTCTGAAGTTGCTATAAAGCGTGCAAAAAAGATATACTGGTTGAAAGATGGAAAAATAGAGAAGCTTAGTGTTCGTAAAGGTAATGCTTGGATAACTAAGAAGGAATTGTTACTAGATACTAACAAAATTTTTTAGTAAGTCTTATAAATGATAATTTGAGATTTTTAATATGAAAAGATTATTAAAAATACTAATTAGCTTTTTAGGGTTATTTTTGTTTTTTGCTAGTTTTACTTATGCTCTGTCTGTTGAATCTGTTATAGTGAATAAAGTATCTCCTGGTGAAGAAGGGATAATTAAAGTAAGTGTGGAGAATGATGGGGATAGAGACATTGAATTTCTATCTTTTAATATAGACTTTCCTGAAAATAATATAATTCCTATTGGAAGTTCCGAAGCATTTGTAAATAAATTGAAAGAAAATGATGATGAAATGTTTGCATTTAAATTTAGAGTTGCCAATAATTTACCCGCAGGAACTTATTCTATTTCTTATTCTATCCGTTATGAAGAAGATAACGATGAACGCAAACAAAGTGGAACAATTGGAATTGTGGTTTCTGCAGAGCCAGAGCTTGAAATTGTTGCAGAAATTCAAAATCCGATAATTGGACAGACAGGAAAACTTAACATAAGGGTCGTAAATAAAGGACTTGCTGATGCAAGATTTGTTTCACTGTCTGTGGAAAGTGAAGATATTACAATCCTTTCAGAAAAATCTGAATACATTGGAACAATAGAGTCTGATGATTTTGAATCAACCTCTTTTGATGTAGCCTATAATAAAAAACTGTCAAGAATTTTGGTAAATGTAGAATACAAAGATTTTGATAATAATAAACAGACTATGTCTACAAGCATTCCATTAAGAGCGTATACAAGAAATGAAGCTATAAAGAGGGGAATTTTAGCGAAGAGTAACACTACTTTTTATGTTGTATCTATTGTTATTCTCTTAATTGTGTGGGTGTTGTTTAGATTTATTCGCAAAAGGCGTAAAAGACTTAAAAATTAGAGGTTTTGAATGACTTTATGATATTAGATTACTTTCATCTTGCTCTTAAAAATTTAAGACATAGGGGAATTAGAAGCTGGTTAACTCTTCTTGGAATCTTTATAGGCATTGCCACTGTTGTAGCCCTTATAAGCTTGGGAGGGGGGCTTAAATCTGCAATTCTTTCCCAATTTGGAATAAGTTCTACAGAAGTAATTGAAGTGCAAGCAGGAGGACTTAATTCTTTTGGACCTCCTGGCACGGGGGCAGTTAATCTATTAACTATAGATGATGTAGAAGCTATTGAAAGATTGAGCTCGGTTGAAGAAGCTATTGGAAGACATCTTGTTACGGCTAAAATGGAATTTAATGATGCACTATTTATTGGAATTGCAACAGATATTCCTAGCGGATCTAAAAGAGATTTAACTTATGAGATTATGAGCATTGAGCCTTTGGAAGGTAGATTACTGGAAGATAGAGATACCAATAAAGTTGTTCTTGGAAATAATTTTTATTTTGAAGACAAGGGGGGGTTTGGAAAATCAGTAAGAGTAGGAAATAGTGTAAAAATCAATAATAAAAAATATGAAGTTAAGGGAATACTCAAAAAGAAAGGAAGCTTTATTTTTGACCATATTATCCTTTTGAATGAAGAAGAACTTAAATCAATTTCAGATTATGGAGATACTGTAGACTTCATAGGTGTGAAAATAAAAAATAAAGAATTGGTGGATGTTGCGGAGGCAGAGATTGAAGAGTTGCTTAGAGATAGAAGAGATGTGCGTGTAGGAGAAGAAGATTTTGAAGTCTCAACTCCTGAAGCGACTTTATCCAGTGTCAATCAAATTATTACGGGAATACAAGTCTTTGTTGTAATGATCGCTGCAATTTCGATCATAGTGGGTTCATTAGGTATTGTAAACACTATGACTACATCGGTGTTAGAGAGAGTTAAGGAAATTGGAATTATGAAAGCAATGGGTGCGAAGAATTCAGATATATTTTACCAATTCTTTATTGAAGCAGGACTTTTAGGAATGGTTGGAGGAATTGCAGGAATTATTGCAGGAATAGCTATTGGATACTTTGGAACTTTTTCAATAAATACATTTTTAGGTGCTTCCAGTGCTCCTGAAATTAATTGGATATTAATTGTTGGAACTTTTGTAGGAAGCTTCTGTATAGGGGCTATTGCAGGAATAGTTCCAGCGCTTCGTGCTGCAAATCAAAGACCTGTGGAGGCATTACGTAATTAAGATGATAAATAAAGAATTAATAAATTACTCTTTGAAGCACATTGCTCATCGCAAAGCTAGAAGCTTACTTACTATTTTTTCAATTTTCGCAGGAATTGCAACAATATTTATTTTTGTGAGCTTTGGATGGGGATTGTTTGATTATGTCAATGAACTTAAATCTAGCTCTGGAGCCGATAAAATAATGATTACTCCAAGGGGTGTGGGTGCCCCGGGTCTGGATACTACTTTTTCCCTTACTGAAGAAGATGTTGATGCTGTGAAAAAAACAGGGGGGGTTTATGAGGCAAGTGCGATATATTCTCGTGTTGCTGAAATAACTAAAGGAAGAACTAAAAAATTTGTATTTCTCCTAGGTTATGATATAGAGATTCCGTTGATAAAAGAAATATTAAACATTGGGATAGCTGAAGGTCGTGACTTGCGTAAAGGAGATTATAATAAAGTTGTTCTTGGATATAATTATC
>JBBTAL010000136.1:0-3573 GCA_038044225.1 Nanobdellota archaeon | reverse complement strand
AGAAAAGTCATTGAAATTCTAAGAGCAGAATTTTAATTAAAAGAATTAAGAACGATAGAAAAAATAACTGTTCCAGAAGCAGCCAGTTTTCTATCTAATATGGTTTATGGAAACATAAGAACGCCATCAATGATTCCAAGCATAACCCATTTTATTTTATCAGGATACGATGAAAAAGGAATTTACTTATTCGACATCTCGCCAGACGGATATATCCAGCAATATGAAACTTGTGTTGCAACAGGCAGCGGAATAATGCAAGCACATCCTATTTTAGATTCAGAATACAAAAAAAATATGAGCACAGATGAAGGAATAGCCCTTGCAACAAAATGCATTAAAGCAGCAATAGCAAGAGAGCCATCAGTAGGGGCAGGAATTGATATTTACACAGTTAAAAAAGGCGAGATTAAACAAGTAGTAGACAAAGAAGCAGTGACGTCTTTCGAAACAGTAAAGTAATATTCTATAATGAGTGAAATATTGAAAGCGATAAAAAGCGAATTGCCTAATGGAGTAGTTAGCGAAGCCATTTTTGAAGGAGCAAACATAGTTTTGTACATATCAGATAAAGAATTTTTCAAAAAAAGCGATGAAAAAGTTAGAGAAATAGTAAAAAAAGTTAAGAAAAGAATAGAACTTCGCGCAGACAACAGTCTTCTCGCGCCTGAAGATGTAACTGAAAAAACAATTCGTGAGTTAGTTCCAGCAGAAGCAGAAATAGAAAGTATTATATTTGATGTTCAGCGTAGTATCGTAGTCATAGAAGCAAAGCGTCCAGGATTAGTTATAGGAAAACAAGGTTCAATTATAAAAGATATACGCGATTCTACTATGTGGGCTGCTCAAACGCAGAGAAGCCCTGCAATTCATTCCAAGATAACTGAAAAAATAAGGGCAGTTCTATACGCAAACAATTCTTATAGAAAAAAGTTTTTGAATGAAATAGGCGAGAAAGTATACAAAAACTGGAACCCTGAAAAAATGGACATGTGGGTTCGTCTCACTTACCTCGGCTCAGGCAGACAAGTAGGACGTTCATGTTTATTATTACAGACTCCAAATTCAAAAGTTCTTTTTGACTGCGGGATAAACCCAGGAATATTAGAAGGTCCTGAAAAGTTTCCATATTTAAGTGTTTCAGAAGTAGGAGACTTATCAAGCATAGATGCAATAATTCTTTCTCACGCTCATCTCGATCATTCTGGTTTGATCCCTTACTTGTATAAAATGGGTTATCGCGGTCCAGTTTACATGACTCTTCCCACAAGAGACATAGCAGCACTTCTAGCATTAGATTTAGTTAGCGTCACTTACAAACATGCAGAAGCCCCAATATACAAACCCGACGACATAAAAGAAATGGTCAGACATTCTATATGTCTTAATTTCGGCGAAGTCTTTGATATTACTCCAGATATTAGAATTACATTTTACAACGCAGGCCATGTATTGGGCTCAGCAGTAACTCACGTAAATATCGGCAACGGATTACACAACTTTGTTTATACTGGAGACTCAAATTATAGAAAAACTCGTTTACTCGACCCTGCAGTAAACTATTATCCACGTGTTGAGTCAGTAATGGTCGAATCAACTTACGGTTCTAAAGATCAAATACTACCATCATTTGCAGAAGTTGAAGAAAAATTCATTTCATTAGTTAAAGAAACTATAAATAGAAAGGGAAAAATTTTGCTTCCAGAATTAGGTGTTGGTCACGCACAAGAAACACTGCTAAGAGTGGAAGATGCAATTCGCACAGGAAAACTCCCAGAAATTCCTGTATATCTCGACGGTATGCTCTGGGATATTACTGCAATTCATACAGCATATCCTGAATTTTTAGGAAACAATGTTCGTAGCAAAATATTCCAAGATGAAAATCCATTTACATCTCCCCTCTTTAAGCGCGTTGGCTCTCAAACAGAAAGAAAAGAAGTAATAGAAGGAGGCTCATGCATAGTTATTGCTACTTCTGGAATGTTAGCAGGAGGTGCTTCAGTTGAATATTTCAAAGAGTTTGCCGAAAGTGAAAAAAACCTAATCATATTCGGGTGTTAT
This sequence comes from Nanobdellota archaeon, assembly GCA_038044225.1. Classification (GTDB taxonomy): domain Archaea; phylum Nanobdellota; class Nanobdellia; order Pacearchaeales; family GW2011-AR1; genus SICU01. The sequence continues at coordinate 1,509 of JBBTAL010000136.1, read as the reverse complement.
CAAGCTCCAGGCTCATTAGGTCGTCAAATTTCAGAAGGAAACAAAGTCGTTAAGATAGAGGAACAATTAGGGGGTGGAACAGTTAATGTAAATATGCAAGTCGAGATAATGTCTGGTCTTTCTGCTCACTCTGGTCGTGGAGAACTCATGCAATTTGTAGGAAGAATGACTCCAAGACCAAAGAAAGTTATTATAAGCCATGGAGAACAATCCCGTTGCTTAGACCTTGCATCAAGCATATATAGGCAATACGGAATAGAAACAGTAGTTCCAAGAAACCTGGAAACGATTAGATTGAAATAAATTAAGGGATATTTTCAAGCACATTTAAATACATTAAATCCAATATTAATCAAAAGAGTTTGTAAGATGCAAAAGATATTAAATCAAAAAAAGGAAAATAAGTTTTCTGAACTCCTAGAAACTCTTTTTCTAAAAGAGGTTGTAAGTGGTTGCTGGACTCCTAGAACCCGCTGGAGGTTGTAGATTGAAGCACACAATAAAAATAACAATAATTCTAATTAGTTTATTCTTTGTAGCTCAGCTCATAGGTATTTATGTCACAAACATATACCTGCCTAATATTGAGCAGGTAGTAAATCAAACAACTGGAGAGATAACTAATAAAACTGTATACAACTTACCTTACGGTTTAGATCCTCCTGAAAATATTAAACCTCAAGAATCAATTATATCAATAATCATAGCATTATGCGTCGCAGTAGTTATCATGCTTCTTCTCATGAAATTCAAAGCAGAAACTTTCTTAAGATTATGGTTTACAATAGTTGTCATTTTAGGAATTGCAATCGCTTTAAACGCCTTTTTGATAAAAATTCCAAATTCCGTTTTAATTTCAATGATTATAGCAATCCCATTAGGAATAATAAAAATATTCCGTAGAAATATGTATGTTCATAATGCAACAGAACTTTTAATTTATCCTGGAATTGCAACAGTATTTATTCCAATACTTAACGTTTGGTCAATGGTAATTCTTCTAGTTATAATTTCATTATATGACATGTGGGCAGTCTGGCACGTTGGATTCATGCAGAAAATGGCTAAATTCCAAATCCAAAAATTAAAATTATTTTCAGGATTCTTTGTACCTTATGTAAGAAAAGAAGACCGCTTATTGATAAAAAACGTAAGGGCAAGTTCAAAAAGCAATAAACAAAAAGAAAACAGCTTAAAGAAAGTAAAGGTTAATCTCGCAATACTCGGTGGTGGAGATGTTGTTTTCCCAATCATCTTAGCAGGAATAGTTCTAAGAACTTTAGGCATGTGGCAAGCCGTAACTATTTCAGTAGGAGCAACCATAGCATTAGCATACCTGTTCTATAAATCAGAAAAAGGCAAGTTCTATCCTGCAATGCCTTTCATCTCCGCAGGATGCTTTGCAGCATTAGCAATAATATATCTTATTCAAATTATATAATTTAATATAAATGTAACTTTGAGATTAAAACACAAAATAGATATATAAGCTAATATCTCAATTCAATC
>JBBTAL010000135.1:0-1917 GCA_038044225.1 Nanobdellota archaeon | reverse complement strand
AAGTCTCCCAAGGCGAGGAAGATGAATGGATTGATACTCCTTTATCTGAAAAAGGCAGAGAGGAGGCAGAAAAAGTTGCTCTGCGATTGAAAAAAGAAAAGATAGATATTATTTATTCTTCAGATTTAAATAGAGCAAAGGAAACTGCTAAAACAATAAATAAATTTCATAATGTAAAAATAAAACTAGATAATAAATTAAGAGATATATTAAATGATGAATTGCTTGAGGATTTCGTTAAAAAATGCGCCGATTCATTTAAAGAAATTGAAAATGAGAATAAAAATGTATTAGTTGTTGCTCATGGGTCTTCTGTTTTAACATTATTAGCGATTATAGCTGGAAGCAAAGAAGAGGGTAACAAAATAGTAAAAGAACATAAAGGTAAATATGGAAATACATGTGTTAGTCTTGTAGAAAAAGAAGGAAATAAATATAAGATTAAACTTATTGGATGCAGAAAGCATTTGGATTAGTAGCATTTTTTGCTATTCAATTATATAGAAATTAATAAAAATAAAAATAAAATTTTTCTTCAATTAGATTTCTTATCTGCGGTTATCAAAACCGCCGCCTTCACTTTCACGCTTCTTCTTGAAGCATGTCAAGCAGAATACAGGTTTTCCTTCCGTAGGTTTGAAAGGTACTTCGCATTCTTGCTTGCATTCAGAACATACTGCTTTGTGCATTTCTCGTGGTCCTGACGAAAATCGTCTAGGTCCGCCAAATCTACGCTCTCCGCCGAATGATCTTCGATCGTCGCCAAATTGTCTTTCCATTACTTTGTTCCTCCGTTCACTTATTCCGGCTCTCGCCTAATTATTGGGATTATTGTGTGTTTATAAGCGTATTGGTTGCCTGCGTTTTTTGTGCAAGTTTATTGATTGCTTTTTGTAAAAGGATAACCTTAAAAAATGTTATTTATTGTAAAGATTGGGATATTTTCATCCTATCTTGCTCGACTCTCCTCAACAGGCTCGGAGACTCGCTGCGTAGAATGAAAAGCCCAGATCGCATAATGGCATTGCGCGGGATTGCTAATCCCGTTTCACGCAAGTGATACCCAGGTTCGATTCCTGGTCTGGGCGTTTTGTGGCTTTTAAGCCACACCAATCCCTTGGATTGTGCGTAGTTCGCCCATTTGTGCAAAGCATCATTATAAGTTTTCTGAACTCATAGAAACTCTTTTTTTAAAAGAGGTTGTATTTCTGGTTCCTGGTCTGGGCGTTTTTATTTTTGTATAATTTCCATCAAAAACACTATAAATCCATATTACCTTAATTTTTATGATGATCCGTAAATTTTTACTTGTTTTTCTGGCTTTTTTACTGTTTTTAACAAGTTTTCTTTTTGTGTTTTCTTTATCTGGATATTCTCTTTTTTATCTTGAAATTTATGTTGACGGATTGCGTGAAGGTGGTGCTTTTGAGTATGCCGAGTCTGGTTTAAAACAAATACCCTATGCTTCTTTTATAAAAATTCCAGATGGAGGTCTTGAAGCGGTTGTTACTCCTTTACTTTCTAATTTTTTCAGTTATTTAAGAAGCGATACAGATAAACTTACTTTAGATGTCGAAATTGATTTGCCTAAGCTGAGAAATTTCTTTCTTGATTATGTTAAAGATGTTGCAGTTTGTAATCCATTGCAGAAATATTCTTTTGATAATCTTGATGAAATTTGCAGGCCATTTGATAAAAATATTAATATATTCTTAGATGAATATCTTCAATATAAAGGATTGAATTTCTTTTCAAATAATGTTACTGATTTGACGTTAGTTTATGGATTGGATGAAGGAAGTTCTGGACGTGAGAGCTTAGATAAAATAAGAGAATATGTCCAATATTACATATTGGGAATATTTTTTATTGGATTGATTTTTGTGTTGCTCATTTTAATAATTTATTTTGTTTCTG
>JBBTAL010000134.1:0-1094 GCA_038044225.1 Nanobdellota archaeon | reverse complement strand
TCTAAGAAAATATATAGCTTATGCAAGAAAAAAAGTAAAACCAAAACTAACAGATGAAGCCGCAGAAGAGATAAGAGAGTTTTACATTACAATAAGAAACAAAACAATAACTTCAAGTTCAGAGCTAAAGCCAATACCCATAACTGCCAGACAACTAGAAGCAATAGTCCGACTTTCAGAGGCTTGTGCAAAAGTACGCCTCAGTAATTTTGTAACTGTAGAAGACACAAGACGAGCCATAAAGTTATTAAAATATTCAATGATGCAAGTCGGCTATGATGAAGAAACTCAATCATTTGACATTGACAGAGTTACAACAGGAATCCCAACATCAAAAAGAAGTAAAATAATAGTAGTCAGAGAAACAATATCAAGACTAGAATCAAGCCTAGGCAAACTAATACCATTAGCAGAACTAGAAAAAGAGTTAGGAGAAAGAATGTCAAAAGAAGAAATAGACGATGCAATTAACCAACTTGCAAAAGCAGGCGACATCTTTAAGCCAAAGGCAGGTTATATTCAGAAGCTGTGATTATCTAGGAGCACTTACCGGAAAAGCATAACCAACGACATTGAAGACGTCCCAGCTGCCGCCACTGACAACCAACCAACCAACTCGCCCGCTCAACGCGGAAACTGTTTGAACAGGTTTTTGTCCTTCTTTAACATCAACACCATAAGTTTTCGGTTTGTTTCTTAAATTTGCAGATGCTTCAGCCAAAAGTTTAGCTCCTTCAACACCATACTGAGCAATTACCGCACCGTCTAAAGCTAATTTTCCAGCATCTTCCATTTCACCAAAAGCATAACTTCCTCTTGGTGCAAATGCAACTTCTCCATCAGAACTGAATTCAACACCTTGACTAGTTTTACCTCCAACAAGTCTTTGTTTTAACTCATTAACAGTCAACATTTTACTCAAACCCTCTGCATTTCTATCTTTAACAGAAAATAACCCTTCAAAAGCATGTAAGTTCTTATTATAAACGTATAAAAATCTATTTTGTAAGATGCCTTTACCAGCAACAAATTCAGGTTCATCTTTAGAATCTCCACAATAAATCTCATGCACTAAAGGAGCAGTCAAATCTCCA
>JBBTAL010000133.1:0-1454 GCA_038044225.1 Nanobdellota archaeon | reverse complement strand
ATGTTTCTTTGATTGTTCCCGTCAGAATCCATTATATAAATTTCCACATTTCCATCCCTATATGAATTAAACGCTATCCACTTTCCATCAGGAGACCAAGAAGGCCCACCATTAAGTGAAGCATCCCTTGTCAATCTCTTTATACCTCTCCCATCCGCATTCATAACATAAATGTCAGAATTTGATTCAAAAGCTATTTTCGTCTGCCCATAGAGTGGCTCTTCTTTCTTGATATCCTGACTCCCTACACGTTTATCTAATAAAACTTCCTCCAAAAGAATAGGTTGTTCATATATTTGTGGTTCTGGTCTTACTTCATCCTCCTTCCTACACACCCCCAGAAGACTCGTAATTCCTACTGCTCCAACCGTCAAAAACGCCGGACTACATATATCCCAAACTTAAAAATCTTTCCCTATTCAAACAACCATCCTGGCAATATACAGCCTCTTCTTTCATATCCTCCTCATTTAGTGAGGTAGTAATGTTCAATGAAACACCATAAAATCATCTATAAACTTCAATTCACAAATGTTTAAAAACCACTATTAACAAACACAATCATGAAAGTCATAGGATTTAATCTTGAAGAAATTAGTGCCAAAAAAACTAATGAATTCAAACGTTCTAATATAAGCACAGACGTCACATTCAACGACATAGATAAATCTAAATTAGATGTTCTAAAAGACAATGAAACTATAAAAGCAAGTTTCAAATTTCAAGTAAGCTACAAAGACGCAGATAACAAAAATGAATTAAAAAATGAAGTATCAATAACCGGCTCATTATTACTAATGGTAACAAAAGACGAATCAAAAGAATTTGTTAAAGCCTGGAAAAACAAAAAACTCCCAGAAGACAAAATGCTTGGTTTATACAATTTCATATTGAGAAAATGTTCCGTAAGAGCATTACAACTAGAAGAAGAATTAGGCCTTCAAGCACATATTCCATTCCCTCAAGTAAAAGCCCAACAACCTCAAAATACAAATCAATAAGATTTAATCTTCCCAAGCTTTCCAAAATCAAAAACTTTCAAATCAGAACTAACAATCTTAACTTCAAATTTATCTAAATCAAATTCCCACGTAAACCCAAGATTAAAATCACGAGCATCTGTACCCTCAATAAGAGGAAAAAAGCTAGGCACAATTATAACATCGCGTTTTCCATGATTCTTCTCTTTATAATCTCCAACTAAAAAACACTTATACTTTTCTTTCTTAACACCTTCATACAATGTCACGGCAGGATGTCCGTGCCCAAGCACCCAATAACTAACCTCATCAGAATACAACTCTTCAAATTTCTTATCTCCATGAGCAAAAGCAACATTATTCCAAATAAAAAAGTCAACGGCAACAATACCAAGCTTATTCAAAACTGGAAAAAGTATAACATCATGATTTCCTTCAATAATCACAAGCTTAGAGCATTTAGCACGAACATAT
>JBBTAL010000132.1:0-1270 GCA_038044225.1 Nanobdellota archaeon | reverse complement strand
TATATTGTGAAAAGATTCTTGGCTCATTTTGATTGCATCTTCTTTTCCACTGAATACTGCTTCTGCTCCTCCGCTTTCCATTGCTCGTAAAGTTTCAATTGCTGCGAGGAATGGTATCATTGCAAAACCCTGATATCCTGTTAAAGATTCTGGAATAGATACTATATAATCTAAAGATGTTCTTAAATCTTTTCTGGTATTCAATATCATTTCTTTTAAAGCTGATTCTCTAGTGGACCTACCGCAACTATTTTCCATATCAAATAATTTTTCATTAGCTACATCACTAAGAAGCTCTTTAGGCAGATAAAGAACTCCTCGCTTTGTCCAATCTTCATGTATGTTTTTTAATACATTTGTTTTCTGTAGCGACAACCCAAATATTTTTGCGCCATTATCATCCAGCTTGATTTTATCTGAATGTTCTATTATTCTGTTTAAGGCAGTTCCTACATCTCCAGCCACATAACTACAGTACTCATCTAGCTTCTGCATTGTGTCTATTTTTCCATTTTCAAGGAAGCGTTTCATTCCTGTCGCCATTGACGTAGTGCACATGAAAATAGCTTCTTTCACAGGTCTGGTTGCATCTGCTCTTATACTTTCTAATACTCCTCCTCTGCCAAAATGTTCAACAAAGACTCGTTCATCTTCATCCATGACTCCTGTCTTTAGAAGTTTAGTCAATTTTGCTAATTCATTTTTTACAAGGTCATCTATAGATTCGGATGGATTTCTTCTAGAAAGTTGGTTGATTATATAAACGAAATTGTCAATTGTATTTATTTTTGTTTGTGAGTCTATTTTTTGAGGATTTGCATCTTCTATCGTATCCTGTTCTCTTAAAATATTATATAAATTTGTTATTATGGGTCTTTTATTAGTTTCATCATTTCCTCTTGTCAGTTGAAGCATCCAAATGGGAAGGTAAAAACTTCTGGATTTTAATGCAAGCAAGTCATTTGGAGTTAGAGTTCTATTAGTAGCAGCCTTTCTTAATTTTTCAGATCTTGGCCATCTGAGACCTTCAATATCTTTAATATCCATGTAAGAGTTAGGAGATTGAGCCTTTATTAATTTATCCACTTAGAAGTGACATACGTTTTTTTGATGATTAAAATACCCCAATGGTCACATGCCCCTGCCGGCTGAAAAAACTCTGATGATTTTTTAGTGCCGTCAGTGGCTTTCTGCTTCTCTTTGTTCAGCAGAAGAAATGCCCCTGCCGGGATTTGAACCCGGGTTTCGGCCGCGAAAGGGCCGCGTCCTT
>JBBTAL010000131.1:0-4436 GCA_038044225.1 Nanobdellota archaeon | reverse complement strand
GATACAAAATATAACACAATTATCCTAAATCTCTATATTTGAAGATTCACCTATGACTACATCCAGCCCAACAACAAGGCCTGCGTTTTCCCTCCTTAAGCTCCTCTAAAGTCCTCTTAATCCTGCGAACTCTTGTATCTGATTTCTTAGCATCCAAAATCCAACAAATAAACTCATTACGTGCAAGAGACGTAATATCATCCCATGCTTCCAAAGCTCCAGATTCAGAGGCAATAGCTTTTAGCAAATCAATAGGCATTTTATGCAATTTCTCTTTTTTCATAATCCTAGTATACCCTAGTATTTTATAAAACATGCGCGGGCCACACTGGGCCCTCTTGAGCAACTTTCATGCGCACCTAAATTTTCAAATCAGTAACAAAGCTACTTTCAATTTTCAAGGTCCTAGAAGCTACTTGCTTAAGATGATATGAAATAGATTTTCTATTGCCTATCGCAACATAAACTATCTCTTTACCAAATCTTTCAATAACTGCTTTTATTGCTCCAGAAAAGTCGCCATCATTAGAAATTAAATAAGCTTCATCATAAACATTAGCTTGAGCATCAAGTACCAAATCAAGTGTAAGGTTAACATCAGTAGCCTTCTCTACATAATACTCCTTACCATCTTGCTTTCTTCTCTCTAATCTTCCAAGAACAATCGCAAGTTTATCTATTTTCTTTAATTTTTCAAAGAATTTTTGTTGATTTGCATACATTTCAGCATTTCTAGTTTTGTCAATTGGAGCAATATAATAATTAATCTTAACAAGTTTATCTTTTTCAGCTAGTTTGTCACAAAACTTCTTTATATCAATATTAAATCCAAATTTCTTTTTAACAGAAAAATAAAAATTGCTTCCATCAATATAGATAGCAATCTTTTCCATATAATTAAAAAAATCATGGGGTTAGTTACCTAATCCCATGGAGTTTATTAGAATCTAGAGTAATGGGATGTTTAAAAATCTTGTGGTGAAGAACATCGGGCAACCGTAAGATCACCTGGGATTATGTTAGAAGATTAAGAATTAAAGCCCTTAAATATCTTGTGATAAAGGCATGCGCGGGCCGGGAATTGAACCCGGGCCACAACGTCTTTGCTTTTCCCCACAAAAGAGAAAGTGGCAACGTCGTATACTAACCACTATACTACCCGCGCTTATCTGATAGTGAACAGAAAGGTTTTATAAAGGTTTATTTTAATCTTCATATAAGAGTTTTCATCCTCTCTTGCTCGACTCTCCTCACAAGCTCGGAGACTCGCCACAAAGTATGAAAAGGCCCCATAGTCTAAGGGTTCAAACGACTCGTTTACACCGAGTAATTCGCAGTTCGAGTCTGCGTGGGGCCATTTAAATTCCTTAAATCCCAAGAATCAAAAAAACATTGAGTTGTTTTTTGGATGCTCAAAGTGTTCTATCAAGACACACTTTGACATAAGATTATAAAGAGAATTTACTATGTGACATTATGTATATCGCAGATAAAAAAGATGAATTACAAAGGTTGAAGCGTTCTCCACTTTATGTTGCAGTTGATGCTAGGTTTCTTGGAATAACGATAACAATTTTTATTCTTATTTTGACCATTAAATCTGAATTGCTTTCATCATGGTTAATAGCAACCCAACTTATTTTATCAATACCTCTTTGGATAGCTGCTCTAGCATCCCAATCAAAAATAGTCGATACTCAGAGTTTAAGAAAATATTATATTCTTACTAAATTCTCTTCAAGTATAGCACTTGCGTTTATTTATAACGTTCTTGGTTTGTTAGTAATAAGATACGTGTTTATTTCAACAGGGCTTATGTTTTTTTTACTCTTTTTAGTATACCAAATATATCACACCACTTATCATATTAAAATAGGAAAGATAAATAGAATATTCAGAGATATTTTGTTAATTTTAATTTTAATTTTGGGAGGTATTTTACCTTCACTTAAGATAATTTACTTTTAGTTATAGCGAAAGACATGAATGATTGAAAAGAAATTGTTATGTCTTTCGCTAGATAGTCAAGGCACAACGGCTCAGTTTTCAGTGTCCTTGACTATATTTAAAGTAAACCTTTAATCATTATATAGTGAGAAAACAGATTTATATATTAAAATAAGTTACTTAATATTAAAGGTTTCATAAAAAACTATATGAAAGATAAATCCTTCCTTATATTTGCATCTTTACTAATACTTATTATGCTATTTTATTTTGCTTCTGGATTAAATGATACAATGATTGTTGAAACCAACATATTTGCTAATGGAAGTAGTGGAAACTCAACAGTAATCAGAGTTGAAGTGCCTGATTATTTATTTTTTGGAAATGTGACTAATTTTGGAGAATCTGAAGAGTTGAAAGTTTATGTAAACAACACTGGAAATGTAAATATAAGAGTTACTCCAGACATTGTTAATCAAAGTGAAATGATTTTTAGAAATCTTTATCTTAGAAAGTTTAAAACAAGCAATGGAACAGCAGTCAATTTTAGTAGGATAGGAACATTCAGTTTTAATGTAACCAGACCAGCTTCAGGACAAACATTCAATGATGAATATTTTTATATAATGTTAAACTTAAGCAATAACCCTCAAAATATAACATCTAATATAATTGGACACAGAACAAATGTTAAATTCTTTGCAGTTGCTTATTAAATATCAAAAAAACATTGAGTTTGGTTTTTTGGATGCAAGAAACTTCTTCCTGAAGAGAAGTTTCTGCACAGAAGTTTGTCGTTGTGAACAAACTTCTTGTGCTCGAAGTGTTCCACACACTAAAGTGTGTGGTTCTCAAACACGTCGACATAAAATAATTTTTCTGTCTTTATTTTATTTAATCTCCATTTTTTTATCAGTTTCATATGTTTCAGCTTTCGAATTTGGTGTTTCTCCTTCTGAGTTGAATTTTAATGGAAAAATAGAAGAGAAAATATGTAACAAAGTCTATATTTTTTCATCATTTAATGAAATAAATATGGCTATTGAAGACAGATGGTCTACTAAAAACAATACTAATAAAGACATTAATAATTATTTAACTAATAGCAGCGTTTTAAGAATTACTATTGATTATGAAAGAAATTTTATTTTAAATAAAGAAAAAGAAATAAACATATGCTTGAAATCAAAAGACTCTGGAAAATTTAAAGGAGTTTTATTTTTCCAAGCATTAGATGGCAGCCTTAACATAGGCGTCTGGCTTAATGCAAACATATCAAATATCAACAAAGTAAATAAATTAACAGGCCTTAGCATTAGTAACTTTAACAGTTATATAGATAATTCCACTAAAGTGTTTCTACCCTTAACAATTCTTAATTTATTTTTACTTCTAGCGCTGTTATTTTTATATTATAGGAAGAAAAAGAAGTAAGAATTAACATTATTAACCGAATATATCAACACCCTACTAAGATTGGAGATTTCATTTTTATAAAAAATAAATTTTAGAAAGATTTATAAACAGATGTTAATTTAAATTAACACATGTTAAGTATATTTAACAACCTAAAACTATTTTTTGAAGACAGCTATAGAAGGATAAACGTTAGAGAATACTCAAGATTAACTAAAATATCCCCCCCAACAGCCTCTAAAATGCTTCTCAAATTTAATAAAGAAGATTTACTGATAATGGAAAAAGACAGAAACTATCTTTTTTATTATGCAAATAAAAATAATAAACTATTCATAGATTTATCCAGAATCTATTGGAAGCTGAAACTAGATGGTCTAATCAATTTTTTAAATAATGAACTAACAAACCCATCTATAATTCTTTTTGGCTCTTTATCAAAGGCAGAAGTAAAAGAAGATTCAGACATTGATATTTGTATTATAAGTCACAAAAAAGATCTAGATATTGAGAAATTTGAAAACAACTTAAAAAGAAAAATACAGTTATTCTTTTTTAATTCAATAAAAGATATAGACAATAAAGAACTTACAAACAATATACTTAATGGATACATCTTAGAAGGCAGGTTAAAATTATAATGGATTTTACTGAGTGTCTAAAAAGAAGACTAGCTAAAGAAGTGAAAAAGGACGAAGAACTAATAAAATCAATATTAAAAACAAGTCAAAACAAACTAGATTCTGAAAATAAACTTGAATTAAGCGAAATAACTTCAAGTTCTAAGATATCTCTTTTATACGACTCATTAAGAGAACTTTTAGAAGCATTAACAATAAAGAAAGGATACAAAATATACAATCATGAGTGCTATACTTATTTTTTAAAAGAAATTATGAACGAAAGCAGTAAAGGAGATGAATTCGATGAATTAAGAAAAACAAGAAACAGCCTAAATTATTATCAAAAAAACAATGTGCCACCTCGCACTAAAGTGCGAGGTTTGAAGGGCACTTGTTTTTTGGATGCTCGAAGTGTTCCACGCACTAAAGTGCGTGGTTTTCAAACACTTC
>JBBTAL010000130.1:0-1654 GCA_038044225.1 Nanobdellota archaeon | reverse complement strand
TGGAACTCTAGTAACTGTAGATTCAGGTAAAGACGACTTACAAGAAAAATATGAACTGTCAAGAAACTTAAAAAGAGGACTAACATTATACTTAATCACAACTCTTCTCAGCACAATTATGTTAACAGGCTTAGCGGCGGTTGCGTTATCAGGATTAGGATAAAATCTAAGTAAACAAGATAGATTTAAATGTTAAAAGAATAAATAAAGTTATGGGCAATATTTCATTAGAAGTTCAAAAAATAAGAAATAAATGGATTTCTCAAGGATGGCCTCGTTTTGTTAGCAATATTCATATTAATGGAATTCACGCCTTCAAAGACCAACAGATAGAGTTTAAATTTCCAGTATGTGCTATAGTAGGAGAAAATGGAACTGGAAAAAGCACAATATTAAAGATACTTGCATGTGCCTATCGTGATCCTGCAGGACAAAAAACTCTATACCCAAGCGATTTCTTTCCAGACACGGCGTGGGATAAATTAAAAGATGTAAAAGTAACATACCAACTTAAACAAGGAACTGAAACTATATTCAAGAAAATAACAAAACCATATCAGAGATGGTTGGGGATAACAGAACGCTCAACAAATAATGTTTACTACTTTGACATTAACAGAATACAGTCTATTGAAACACTTATTGGTTATTCCAAACTTGGCAAAAAAACAATAAAAGAAACAGCTTCAAGAGCATTATCTCAAGAAAGCATTGATAAAATTTCAGAAGTTATGGCAAGAAAATATTTAGGAGGCAGATATGCAAAAACATCAATTGATGAATCAAAAGAAATAGGAATTTTAAAATTTTCCATAGGAGACATATCAAAATTTCATCAAGGAACAGGAGAATCTATAACTTTTGATATGATTGCATCTTTGGAAAAAATACCCGATTACTCACTAGTCGTAATTGACGAAATCGAATCTTCCCTTCATCCAAAAGCTCAAAGACGTTTGATTAGACAATTACTAAACATCGCTAGAGTAAAAACTCTACAAATCGTTTTTTCTACACACTCGCCTTACATTTTAGAGGAAGTACCTCCAGAAGCAAGAATATTACTAGCTAGAGTAAAAGATGGAAATGAGATAATATATGCCCCGAGCGTAGAGTTCTGTTTATCCCAAATAGATGACTACATTCATTCAGAGCTTGATATTTTAGTTGAAGATAAAGAAGCAAAGGGAATGGTTTCTGAGATTCTAAGAGCCTACGACACAGATTTATTAGCAAGAATTCGTATACTCCCTGTTGGATCAGCAGATGTAATAAAGATGCTAGAGGAATTATACTGTAAAGGAAAAATTCCGATTAAAATATTAGGAATAGTTGATGGGGATCAACCTAATATGAAGCCGACATTAAGCCTACCTGGTCAATTTAGCCCAGAAAAGCAAGTTATCAAAGACTTATCTGATAAAAAAGTATTTGACAAGATTGCTCCTTTACTAAACATGAGTGACGAAATGATTAAAAAAGAATTTGAAGAAGTACAAACAATTTTAGATCCGAGTGAATGGATAAGCAAGTTGGCAAAAAAATTCAACATATCCGCAACTACTCTATGGGACTATCTAGTTTTTGTTTGGGTTAGAACTTGACTTCGCCACTTTCTCATAGCTCTAGCTAAATTAACCTCCTAACTCGTTTT
>JBBTAL010000129.1:0-5735 GCA_038044225.1 Nanobdellota archaeon | reverse complement strand
AAGGGAAGGAGTATCCTGGGCGAACAGAGCTGATAAATTTTTGAGAGCTGGATTGACATTTGGGTCAAAATTCTGGTTTTTACAAGAAAAATTTTGCTGAAAGCAAAAAAGAATTTTGCCTGTTAATGCCTGTTGCTTGACCTGAAGCGAAGCGGAAGGCACGAGTGGAGCAAGAAGCGACCTCGTGAGTTGAGATTTCGTTCTCAGCCGATTTCGTAGCGTAGTTGCTGAACTATATAAATACTTATAAATCCTAATTTCTCAAAAATGATTATGATAGATTTGACCGTAGCGAGAAATTGTATAAGAGCACAAAAACAAAGTGGGACTTATGATGGAGCAAGAATAGGAAGAATTGCACAAGATTGCAGTGGAATGGTAAGTGGCTATCGCGCAGGTCAAATCGTTTTATTTAGAAAAGAACTCGACCATGAACTTTCTTGTGCCCGCAGACCAAGATATAAAGGAACGCTTACAATTGAAAGTCCATTAACGCGAGATGAAATTGAAAAACAACGGGCACGAGACTCTCTTTTAACAACAGTTGGAACCATGGTCGGAGTTCCAGAGGGTTATGTAGAAGAAATTAGGATTTAAATAAAATTCTTCAGCAATTTCGTTAAAGCTTTGTTAGAAGATGTGCGAAGCATATCTTGAGTTTTCTTTGTATGGCTTTAACGAAGCGAGAAATCATAAGGCTGGGAATTGCTCACAGCCAAAAGGACAGGGAGAGGGGAAACTGAAACGCCAAGTCGGAAATTGGGGGGAAGGTGAGCAACCCGCAGGGCGAAATCTCAATTTGGGCGAAGCCAAGCAACATTATGGTATCATGAGTTTATTCATGATAACATACCCAAAGAAGGTATTATCATAAAATATAAATAGAACATTATCTATTCTAAAAAATGGATATTAACGATAAAAAAGAGCTTCTTGATAAGCTAAAACAGGAAATAGAAATAAGAAACCTCTCAAAAAAGACACTAAAATCTTACCTGTCTGCTCTAAATCAATTTCTAAATAATGTAAAAAGTAACGAATTAAACCAGCAAATAGTAAAAGATTATATTCAAGAAAAAATAAGCAAAAAAGACCCCTCATCAATCAGCCATGATATATTTGCAATCCAGTTCTTTTTTGACAAGGTGTTAAATCAGAAGATATATCTGCCAAGACCCAAGAGAAACAAAACTATTCCCGAAATTCTGACAAAGGAAGAAGTAAAAGCAATGATAAATGCAACAAACAACATAAAGCACAAATTAATTCTTAAAATGCTGTATGGTTGCGGATTAAGAGTTTCAGAGTCGGTAAATCTAAAAAAAGAAGATATCAATTTTGGAGAAGGTTTAATACATATTAGACTTACAAAAGGAAAAAAGGACAGATTTGTCAAAATTCCTGAAAGCTTAAAGGCAGACCTTCAGAATTATTATAATTTAAATAAAGATGACTTTTTATTTCCTTCGAATAGGGGCGGCAAACTAACAACAGCAACAATTCAAGCAATAGTGGAAAGCACCTCAAAACGAGCAAACATCAAAAAGGAGGTCTATCCACATCTATTAAGACACTCATTTGCAACTCATCTCCTTGAGCAAGGAACGGATTTAAGAATAATCCAAAAACTTTTAGGTCATTCGGACATAAAAACCACCCAAATCTACACCCAAATATCACAGCAATCTATAAAAAATGTAAGGAGCCCATTAGACAACCTATAATATGGCAGTTGAAGCATTCCTTACACCTTCAGAATCAAAAATAACTGTTGAAAAACCAGTAAAAGCAAAGCCCAAAATAGAGGAGCTAACTACAATAGAAAGACCAGGAAATATCCAAGAACAAGAAGAACCAGAAAAAGCAAAAACATCTAAAAGCAAAAACAATAAACCTAAAGCAGAGCCAAAACTAGAAAAATCAGAAAAAACAATAAAAGATATTACATTAATAGTCACAGAAAAACCACAAGCAGCGTTAAAAATAGCATCTGCCTTATCAAGCACAGCAAGAAAATACAGTGAAAACAATGTCCCTTTCTATGAGTTAGAAAGAAATGGAAAAAGAATAGTTGTAGCCTCGGCAGTAGGGCACTTATTCAATCTAACTTATGTCAAAGGTCAGTCAGGATGGCCAATATTCAATATCGAATGGATACCCTCATACGAAAGTAAAACTGCACATTTTACAAAAAACTATTATATGCTATTAAAAAAATTGAGCAGAAGAGCAAAAGAAATAATCATTGCAACTGATTTTGATAATGAAGGCGAACTGATAGGCTGGAACGTCTTGCGTTTTATAATCGAAGAAAAAGACGCAAAAAGGATGAAATACTCCACATTAACAAAACCAGAATTAGAAAAATCTTACGAAAATCCAATGAAAACTCTAGATTGGGGACAAGCTTATGCCGGAGAAACAAGACATAAAATAGACTGGTTATACGGAATAAACCTTTCAAGAGCTCTAATGTCTGCAATAAAATTAGCAGGCTCTTTCAAAATCCTTTCAATAGGTAGAGTTCAAGGACCTACATTAAAAATAATCGTTGACCGAGACAAAGAAATTCTAAACTTCAAATCACAATCTTATTGGCAAGTATTCGCCCTAGTAGATAAAACGGAGTTAAAACACGTAAAAGACATTTTCGACAAAAAAGAGTTAAGCGAGTTTGAAAATATAAAAAGTGGAATAGCAGAAACAACTGAAAAAGAAGAGCATTACGAACCTCCCCACCCATTTGATTTAACAACTTTGCAAAGAGAGTCATACGCGCACTTAAAATTAAGCCCATCAAGAACATTACAAATAGCTCAATCTCTATATTTAGACGGAATAATATCCTACCCAAGAACTTCATCTCAAAAAATACCTAAAGAAATAGAACCAAAGAAAATAATAGAAAAACTGTCAAAACAATTTCCAGAAACAAAATTTGCAGTAAGACAAAATCCTGTAGAAGGAGAAAAATCTGACCAGGCACATCCATCTATTTTTCCAACTGGCGAATTCAAAAACCTCCAAGATGACGAAGAAAAACTATATAATTTAATAGTAAAAAGATTTCTATCTTGTTTCTCTCCAGATGCTGAAGGAATAGCAAAAAGAATTCAATTAATATCAGAAAATCAAAAGAAGTTCACAGCTAATGGATTAACAATAACAGAAAAAGGATGGACTCAAGTATATCCAACAACATTCGAAGAAAAACAAATTCCAACAATTCAAGGAAATGTAAATGTAGATAAAATAAGATTTGAAGAAAAAGAAACTCAACCTCCAAAAAGATACACTCCAGCATCATTAATTACATTATTAGAAAAAAAAGGTCTTGGAACAAAATCAACTCGTTCAGCAATAGTAGACACTCTTTTTGACCGCGGATATTTAGACGGAAAAAGCATTCAAGCAACATCTTTAGGAGTAAAATTAATTGAAGCGCTAGAAAAATACTCTCCTATAATTATAGATGAAAATCTAACAAAAGACGTAGAAGAAAAAATGGACGAGATACTAAATCTAAAAATAGGATGGGATAAAAAAGAAGAAGAAGTTGTTAGTCAAGTAAAGAGGTTAATAACAGATATATCAAAAGAATTTAAAATTCACGAAAAATCAATAGGAAACCAGATACTAGCAGGCGTACAAGACGGCCGAGAGCAACAAAAAGAGCAAAACACTCTAATGCCTTGCACAAAATGCAATATAGGCAATTTACAAATAAGATTCTCTAAAAAAAGCAGAAGAAGTTTCGTAGGTTGCAGTAACTACCCAGCGTGCACAGCAGTTTATTCTCTTCCACCAAACGCAATGATAAAAAAGACAGATAAAAAATCAGAAAGAAACCTCCCCATACTAATAGCATTAAGAAAGGGTAAACGCCCATGGGAATTTGAATTTAATCCAAATTGGCAGGCAGAAAACCCTAATTACAAAAAGGAAAACAAAGAAGAAAACCAAGAGTAAAGCAAAGAAAACCAAGAAAAGCCAGAATAGTAAACTCTAAAATCTTTAATCTCACCAGAGTTGAAGAGTTTAAAGTTTTAATAGTAAACTTTAAAATCTTTAATCTCACCAGAGTTGAAGAGTTTAAAGTTTTAATAGAAAACTTTAAAATCCATCATTTCGTAATGCAATAATGAAAGAAAAGAGGCCAAAAAGAGCAGACCTCGATGTTAAATACATTCTGAAAACATACTGGTCATTTTTAAGAAAAGAAAAGCCATTACTAACAGGTTTAATTATTTCTGCACTATTCATTACAGCTATAGGACTTTTTACACGCATATTATATAAAATTGTAATAGACAAAGGAGAAATCTTTGCTAAAGGCGGAATAAGTGCAACATCATTCATAGAATCATTCATAACAATTGGAATTATGTGGGTAATAGCTTTAACTTTAGTTGCAGCAATTGACTGGATTAAAATTCACACTCTCAATAAACTTGAAACAAATATGATGTTTGATTTAAAAAATTATTTTTATAATCACATTCTTAACCTCTCTCATAAATTCCATAAGTCTCATAAAACAGGTTCATTAATAGCCCGTATAGGAAGAGGCTCAAGTGCAATGGAAAGAATGACTGATTTTGTAGCCTTCCAAATCTTAACATTAATATTTGAAGTAATATTATCGGGAATAGCTCTTATCTATATTGACAAAACTATCGGAATTGTAGCACTAATATCTGGGATTACGTTTGCAGTTTACCATAATATATTACAAAAAATACAAAGAAAAAGAACTCTAACAACAAATTATGCAGAAGATATGGAAAAAGCAATGATTGGAGATACCTTTACAAATATAGATTCAATAAAATATTATGGTAAAGAGCGTATCATTCAAAATAAATATTCATTTTTATCTAGTAAAACAAAAAATGCTATGTTAAATCAATGGCAGATAGAAAGACCAATGAATTTGGGAAGACTAATAATGAATTTTGGAAGTCTACTAATATTATTCATTTCAATAAAATCTTTCATAAACGGAAACATTACATTAGGAGCATTAGTTTTTGCATGGGGAACTTATTGGGGACTCATGGAATCTGTAAGAAACTTCATGCAAGGTCTTCGTGGCTATCACCGTTCAATAGCCGATTTCCACGACTTATTCCAATACGGCAAAATAGAAAACGAAGTCAAAGACAAACCAAACGCAAAAAATCTAGAAATAAAAGAAGGAACAATAGAATTCAAGAACGTCTCTTTCAAATATCACTCTAACAACTTATTTAAAAACTTTAATCTAAAAGTAAATAAAAATCAAAAAATAGCTCTAGTCGGACATTCAGGTTCAGGTAAATCCACTCTAGTAAACTTACTATACAGACTATATGATTTAGACAAAGGTGAAATAATAATAGATAATACAGATATCAAAGAAATCAAACAAGAATCTCTACGTTCAGAACTAAGCATAGTCCCTCAAGAATGCGTTCTTTTTGATGATACTATTTACAACAACATATTATTTTCAAATCCAAAAGCATCAAGAAGTCAAGTCTTACAAGCAATAAAATTTGCACAATTAGATAAAACAATTGCAAGCTTTCCATACAAAGAAAACACTATAGTTGGAGAAAGAGGCGTCAAGTTATCAGGAGGAGAAAAACAAAGAGTTTCAATAGCAAGAGCAATTTTAGCAAACAAAAAAATCCTAGTCTTAGATGAAGCTACTTCATCTTTAGACTCAAAAACAGAAAGCGAAATACAAAAAG
>JBBTAL010000128.1:0-9913 GCA_038044225.1 Nanobdellota archaeon | reverse complement strand
CTTTGTTCTAAAAAGTGTCCCTTTTTGACACTTTTCTAAATAAGAGGAAGATTTATATATCGACATCGTTCATACTATTTATGGCTATTAGAAATACTATATTTGAAGCTCTGTTAAACAGAGGAAAGATATTATCTGGAGCAGAAATCGTTGGGCTATCAAGGGAATATAAAGAAAAGTTTGGAATTAAAGCTCCAGAAGATCTGTTAAAGTATTTAGCAAGACATAAATATATCCGAAGAATTTTTGAGGGATTTTATTACATTAACTCTTTTGATGAGAGAACGAGAAACTTCTTTGAATTAGAAGATAAAGAGATTTTATTTAAGGTGCTAAATGAACTAAAAATTAAATGGTACGTTGGGTTAGAATCTGCAATATATCTGCAAGGCAAAACATGGCAAACCCTTAACAGAATATCTATAGTAAATACCAAATTCAGTGGATTGAAAAAAATATTTGGGCTTAATGTAAAATTCTTCAAAACAAAGGAAATATTCTTTTTTGGATTAAAAAAAATGAAGACAGATAAGGGTACAGAATATTTTTATTCAGATCCTGCAAAGACCTATATAGATAGAGTCTACTTTAGAGAAGTAAGACATTTAACTGGTGTGAAGAACACTAAAGAGTATCTCACGAGGTATCCAAAATGGGTTGGCAAGAAATAAATATCAATAAATATGTTTCAGAGGTAAAGAGCAATCTTGGCATCAGTGTTTCTGATGAAATTGTAAAGAAAGACCTTATTCTAACTCTGGTATTAGCAGAACTTGAAAAAATGAATCTTGGCAAAGAGCTTATTTTTAAAGGAGGGACTTTGCTTTCAAGAAACTACTTAAATTATCATAGATTCTCTGAAGACTTGGATTTTGTTTTCAAAGACTCAAATGCGATAAGAGATTTAGGAAGAAGTCCTAGAGAAAGAAAAGTCAAAACCTTTCTTGACTCTTTTGTCCCAAAACTAAAAGAAGTTGCTGATGCTCTTGGACTTGACTTTAGCACAGACAGAAGTAATAAAAAATATTGTAGAATGCTGAGTGGAAGAGTAGTTTATACTTTTAAGATATATTATTCTGAAAATAATTTCATAAAAGTAGAGATTAACTTTATAGAAAAATTATTATATAAAACCCAAGAAGTTTCTGTTAGTGCTATAACAAATCTCTTTGATTCTAAAAAGTTAATGAGTGATCTTGGCTTAAGCTATGCAAACTTTAAAGTGGAGAGTTATTCATTAAAAGAGATTACTCTAGAAAAATATAGGGCAATACTTACAAGAAAAAAACTTAAAGATAGAGATTTATTTGATTTGTTCTTGATTAAGGACTCACTTACTGCGGATGTTGATGAAATTGTAGATAAGATAAAAAGCTCTTCTCTTATCAAAAAGGATCTAACCGGCTTGATTAATGAAAAGCTTGATCTTCTTCAAAAAGATAGATTCTTTGAAAGCGAGGAAAAGATAGAAGCATTAGTAGTAGCTAAATATAATACAAAAGAATTTTATGATTTCAAAGAGAAGATTAAGCCTATTCTCATTGAAATTTGTAATAAATCTCTAGACAAATGAAAATGAATATATTTATAGTTTCAGATACTCATTTTCGTCATAAAAATATTATTGAATATGCCAAGAGACCATTTCAGTCTGTAGAAGAAATGGATGAAGAGATGATAAAAAGATGGAATAACAAGGTAGGGAAAGATGATCTCGTGATACATTTAGGAGATTTTGCTTTAGGAAACAAAGAAGAAGTTGAGAGTATAAGAAAAAGATTAAATGGAAATATTATTTTGTTAAAGGGAAATCATGATCATAAGTCTGTTAGAGGAGCCGGATTCTTAATAATTAAAGGTACTTTGGAGATCGATAATATAATATTTAGCCATAATCCTATTCAAAAGAAAGAGATCCCAACAGGATTTATTAATGTGCATGGACATATACATGAGAAGGAAAGCTTAAACGGTTTCAATGTAAGTGTTGAAAAAACAAATTATGAGCCAATTTTGCTAGAAGACCTCAAAAAACTCATTTTCCCTCTTAAAAATAACTCTTGACTGGAGTATTTGTGTCTTATGCGTGATTATGGCGTTATCAGGAATCGAATAACTTAGATGTTTTTATATGGTTGAGAGGTTATTTTATTTTTTATTTATTTTAATATATGCATTTTTTAAGAAGAAATCAAAATTTCCTTTTTTCCAAAACTTCTTTACTTTTTTATAAACATGTTTAACTTCAGGATAAATATAAACTTTGGAAGTTGGCCAGAACTTTTTTAGTGAGGGTTCATCTGTTATTAAGGAAACCGTAACTTCTGAGAGATTCCATTCTTCTTTTTTTTCTTTTCCCATTGAACTTTTTGTCAATCGATCTTTCTTTATTTTTCTCCAATAATAAATATGAAATAATTCATGAGATATTACCATTAAGATATCGTCTTTAGTTAATCCTCCTTTTGCTCCTAATATAATTATTCTATATCCATAAAAGCTATGTGAAGTTGACGAATCCAAATAACAAGTTATATGTTTTGTATCTAGATACATCCCAGTTAAATTATTAATTTCATCTAAGATATTTTTTTCGCTACCCTTCCAACATTTCTTAACATAATTCAGAATATCTTTTTTTACAGACTTAGATTTAGAGGCATTATTACGAAATTTCATATAATTTATAGTCAATTAGTGTTTTAAATTGTATCTGATGGATGAGCTTTAAGGGGTTTTGGTCTGGGCGTTATTTTTATCAATTTAATATAAATACAAAAGCTTATAAACTATAGCCATTATAATCCTTATAATGATTATAATATGGGAAATACAACAATTGCAATAACAAAAGAGATACAGGAAGGAATAAAGGAATTTGGAAGTAAGGGTGAAACATACTCTGAAATTATAGCTCGGCTGATAGAAAGTGCTAAGAAAAGACAATTAAATGATTTGTTAATGAGTGAAGAAGATACAGTTTCCATAGATGAAGCCATAGCTAATTCTAAAAAGAGATGGCAAAAGTAATATTTACTAAGAAGCTCGAGGAAGAAATAAATAAATTGTTCAAAAAGGAGTCTATTAAAATATTTGAATCTATGCGAGAGCTTGAAAATAATCCTCATAAAGGTAAACCTCTCGGACAAATTGGTGGAATAGTTATCAAGGAAATAAAGTATGAATCTTATAGATTCTATTTTATAACTGACGGATTTAAGTTAAAAATGCTTCAAAAAGAAGAGTTAAATGATTTGTTAATAAAATTTGTAAGAATGTCTGACAAGAAAGCACAACAGAAAACAATTGATGAAATTAAATACATTCTAAGAAGACTTGGAGAAGAAGGGTTTTAGGGTGTTAGTTTGAGTTGTGTCTTGTTTGAGTGTTAGTTTTAGATTATTAAATACACATATTAATTTAAACTCTATAGTCCTGATGTTTTTGATGATAAAAGATGATGCAATAATTATTTTATATGACTCAAATAATAGAGTTTTGTTACAATTTAGAGGTCCGAATGCTCCTAATGTAAAAGATAAATGGAGCTTTTTTGGAGGAGGCATAGAAAACGGAGAAAATCCTGAAGAGGCAGTTAGAAGAGAAACTTTTGAAGAGCTAAATTATGCGTTACAGAATCCTCGCCTTATATTCACTCAAGATTATGATTTCGGACATAAGAGGGGCAAGAAATATTGTTTTATAGAAAAATATGATGAGAGTAAAGAACTTGTTCTTGGTGAAGGGGATGGAATGAGGTGGTTTTCTTTTGAAGAGTTGAAATCTTTAGATAATTTGCATGATGCTTGTAAGCCTTTTCTTGAAAAGACTTGTGATTTTTTATTGAAGGAGCAAGATATGATTTTTAAAAAGGAATTGGCTTAAATCTCTCCAGGAGAATTAAGAGATCAAGGTTTAACAAGCTATCATTAAAAGTTCTTCTTATTGTATCTAAAGTTTCTACTAGCCCTTTATTACCTCTTGCATAAAAATGAATAATGAAATTCCATCTCCCGGTTATCCTTTCTAAATAATATATGTTTAACATATTTTTTAATTTAGAGATATCTTTTTCATCTAATTCTTTTTTTAGATTTAAAAGAAGAATATAACTATTCAGTCCTAAACGGTGTTTATTTGTCCTGGAAAAAAATCCCAAGATAACTCCATTTTTTATTAGGTTCTTTATTTTATATCTTACAACATCAAATTTAACATTTATCTTTTTAGATATTTCTACAAAACTCTCTCTTGCATTTTTTGAAAGCATATTTAGTATTTTCTTGTCTTTATTATCTATTTCTATTGGTTGTAAATAATTTCTCAAATTAGCAATCTTATTTTTAAAATAACTGCTTTGCATTCTCATTGAGAAGAAGTCTAAGCTTTTGGAGTGAAGAATACCTATCTCTTTTATAATTTTGGATTTATCTTTTTTTAGAGATCTAATAAATTTATTAAGATCTTCTTTTCTTTTAATAATTAACTTTATTTCTAAGTCATATTTCCCAATTATTTTTGTGAGGGAGATTACTTCTTCTTTTCCAATTAAGTGTTTTACAAAATCTTTAAAGTATTCTGGAAGATTATTAATTTTGAGATATATATAGTATATGGAGTAACCTAAGACTCTATAATTTATTAATGGGATATATGAAAGAATGAATTTTTCATTTTCAAGTCTTTTTATTCTTTCTCTTACTCTGTCTTTTGAGATATAAGTCAGCTTTCCTATCTTGCTATATGACATTCTAGCATTATCACAAATAGCGTTAAGAATTTTAAAGTCTCTTTTATCAAGTATATATGATTTTTGATATTTATCATAGTTGTCTATAATTTCCATGATGTTAGTTATTTAGGCTCAATATAACCTTTTCGTTTTCGCTTGTTTTTTTATAAATAATAATATAATACGAAACTCCCTTAATTCTTTATGATATACTGCTTAGTTAAAGATATGAAAATATTGAAAGGAGGTGAAACAAATGTCGCAGAAAAGAGATAATCAAGCTTATGAAAGTGGGGATGAAGATGGAAGTAATGGATGGTTATTGCCAGACATCATTCAAGGCATCTCAAAAGCATTGCCTGGAGGTGGAAGAGAGCAAGATATATATGATAAAGGTTATGAAGAGGGATCTAGAAGAAGACGTGAAGGGGACAATGATAACAGCTCAGATTCAGACAGTTCTTGTTGTTACATAACTACCTCATGTTTGCGAGCGTTAGATAAATCGCAAGATTCTGTAGAACTTAGAGCGATGAAAGTACTTACAAGAGAGCACATCCTTAAGTCAAGAGAGGGAAAAAGAGATTATATCAAATATGGTAGAAAAGCACCTGGAATCGTAAAAGAAATAGAATCTAGACCAGATCGCATGCAAATTTGGGAAAGTATCTATCCAACTTTACAAAGAATAGCGAGTCTAGTATTTGATGGAAAATATGAAGAAAGCCATAGAGCTTACAAAGATTTGGTGGTTAATCTAGATATTCAGAGGCCTAGTTAACTGAAGGTGAATTTTTATTTTTTATTTTATTTTTAGAATCGTTGTATAAATCCTCCTGTCCTGTGTAAAGTTTATAAACGCTTGATTGCTTTGCTTAGTATGGCAGCAAACAAAATTGGAAGTTATTTTGTAGCTTCCATTTTATATATTTTTGGAGAGTATGAATAAAATGGCAGCAACACCACCTGGAGCAAAGAAAAGAAAGCTTGATTATATGGTAGACCAAAATACATTTGATGAGTTTATGAAGTCTTGTAGCCGAAAGGGTTTTGCTCCTCAAGTGGTACTCGAGCAAGCAATGAGGAAGTTTACTCAGACTGGACAGGTTTAATTTTATTCTTTAGCCTTGAAGTAATTAATTTTACAGACAAGAAATAGATTATGATTAAGAGTAGGCTGATAAAGAAGAATTTTTCTAGACCTTTTGTGATATTGAGGAATATCTGAATTCCTCGTCCTGAAAGCCAAGCTAGGGGAATCATTAGAGATGCCCATCCTACGATTGCAATTATATCTGAAATTAGAAACTTTCTATAATGAATTTTTGTGCCTAACAGGATTATTGATGCGGCTCTTGTTCCGTATATGAATTTAGTAATAAATATTTCTAAAATGATATTCTTTTCTCCGAACTTTTTTATAAATTGAGGAAGGAATTTGGTTGCTTTTGATATTGAGCCTTTGTTGTCTAGCTGTTTGATGAATTTTGATCTTCCTATGAAGAAATATATTTGGTCAATAAAAATAGTGCCTAATATTCCACCGATAATTACTGGGATTAAAGACATTTCTCCGTTGCCTGCTAAGATTGCGAGGAATAATACAAATTCTTCCCCGGCTATTCCAAAAAGGAAACTAAGTAGAAGAATGTGAGATTTTATGAATAGATAAATTGATAATATTATTGACATCATTAGGATATTTATTGAATTGATTGCTTAAATTGCTTTCTAAAGAAAGGTTTTGTTTATTTTTTTTTCGCTTTGATGACTGCTATGTCCTAAATGGTCTTTCATCATCCAAAAGTGTAATAAAATCATTAAACCAATTGCTAAACCGCTAGACCATCCTTTGGGAAGTCCGAATAGTGGAAGTAAGATTATAAGCAATAATGGAATTATACATGCAAGTGCCATTTTAAGCATGTGACCACCGTTATTGGAAGTTTTCATTGTTTTTTAATTGATATTAATTCAATTCCTCTTTTTTCCAGTAAGCTAAGGATATCTCTTTTTTTTGTGCTTTGATTGTATTGTAAGAACATTTTTTGCATACCTGAACAATCTATTTGAATATGCACATTTTTTACTCCATTTTTCTTGAGTTCTAATTCTATTGATTTAGAGCAATCACTACAATATATGTTTTTAACCAAAAGTTCAATTTTTTTCATATTTTTAGTTAAAGTATTTTAGACAGTCTTTAGTTTCTGCATGATGACCTAAATGCTCTTTCCATGACTTGATGTCTTGTCCTGATGGAACTTGACATTTTTCAGGAATATCTTGACTTGTTTCGCTTGCTGTCGATTGGGCTGATTTGCTGGACTTTAGGTCAATTAGTCCTGTGCTTACTGACAAAAGAAACAAGACAAGCAAAATCAAAATACTATAAATTATTGCTTTTCCGTTAATCTCCATGACATAACCCTCCTTTCATTTTTATTTTATGGCGTATCATCAAGGTTATTCCCAAGATGCTTGAGGCAATTCCTATTAAGAAAAATGCTTTCTGATATGTCATTAAGAATAAAGTCAATGTACTTAAGCCAGTTATTCCTATTATAGGAATCATAGTTAATAAGTAATGACTACAACAAGCTAACATTGAACCTCCTGAAATTGTCCCAGAAGTAGAAACACCTGTTTTTATTGTTGCATCGTATTTTATGGATTGATATAATCCTACTTGGGTTCCAAATCCTATCGCTAAAGGCACTAGCCAGACCCATAGTCTTTTAAATTCATATATTGCGAATCCATAACTTTGAAATATTGTTAATGTAGAAAGATAAAAAATCAATATTCCTAATCCTGATAATAATCCGTAAGCGAGAGATTTGCCATTAATTTCCATATTAATTCATTTCTCCATATACTGTATTGGTGCTTATTGTTTGAGTTGCATATTTTGCTTCTAATAAAATTTTAATTTCGTCTTTTGTTTTTCCCTGCTCATAAAGGTTTTTTGAATATAATACGTCTTGATAACATAAACCACATTCGCTTGCATGACTATCCCATATACCTCGGTCATTCACATCGCCTTGCATGAAACAATCTATCAGGCCTCTTGAATGTAGTCTGCCGCCGTGATTTGCTGCATCGCTCATGCAACCGCAGTTGCAAGGCAGTCCTGTTAGTTTATCTCCTTCTAATTTAGCGAAAGAATATGCTTCTTTTATATCTGGTTTGATAAATGCATAATCTGGTAAGTCTAATGGATTTGCATATGCGGTTTTAATTAAAAGAAATGCTCCGAATATAGAAATAACTAAAATGCTAATCCATATATAATTATAATCAAAAAGTCCTTGTGTATTTGGACTTTGGGATGCTCGAAGTGTTCCACACACTTTAGTGTGTGGTTTGTCAAACACTTCGACATGATGATGTTTCATTCTTTACAACACTCCAGTAATTTTTTTATTGAAGCAAAAATGCCCTTCTTTTCACTTTTTGAATATTTTATTGTTTGCTTTTCTGTCTCGGTTGAATTATTATTTATTTTCCAGAATAAACCATAAAGTTCTGCAGAATCATCATACATTTCTTTTGCTTCTTTTTCTTTGCCTTCGTGAAATAGACGATTTGCAACCTCATATAATCGCATACTTGAGGCAAGAAGGTGCTTGCTCATACACCATGTTTCGCTGTCATCTGTTTTTTTGACTATTTTTGCAAGAAGTTTTTTTCTTAACTCTCTGACTATATCTAGAACTTCTAAAAATTTATCATCTTGTGTTTTTGCATAACTGAAAAAAGAATGTTCTTCTAAGCTGACAAGATTCATTAAACCTATGCTTAAATCCTGATCTCTGGATATATCTAACTCGTTTTTTTCTTTAACTTTTTGAATTGTTTTGATGAAATTAGGAACTTTCATTAGAATACTCTCCAGAATAATAATGCATTTAGTAATAATACTGTAAAAGTAAGCACCATTGTCTGATAGTTGAATAAAACTTTTCCATTATTCTTTTTCTTTATTTTATTGCTTGTGAAGAAAGCCATAAAAGAAGCTATGGCTCCCGAGATAGTACCAAAAATTATCTTTTCCATACCAAAGATTCTATATG
This sequence comes from Nanobdellota archaeon, assembly GCA_038044225.1. Classification (GTDB taxonomy): domain Archaea; phylum Nanobdellota; class Nanobdellia; order Pacearchaeales; family GW2011-AR1; genus SICU01. Next base: position 1,102 of record JBBTAL010000128.1, on the reverse strand, counting down.
TATTTGCCGGACCAAATAATCCTGCAAAATAGAAGCTTAAGATAGTAAGGACAAATGTTGCTAATGTGATGCTACTGGCTCTTAGGAAAGGACTACCACCAATATTTCTTTTTTTAAGAGTGTTGTTGAGCCATAATGCTGAAGAGATTATCATTGCTCCAACAAAAACGCCTACAATAGAATCATCCCATCCTAAAGACCTTGTTACTCCTACACCTATAATAGTGGCTGCAGTGCATAGTGGACAATGAGCCATTACACTAGGTAAAATTGTAATTATACTCAATAAAGGAACTAATAGCCAAGCTAATATTTTATAGATATGACTATTTCTCTTATTCTCTTGTTTGTTTTTAGTGTTCATTTTTTTCATGTTTTTCTCCTGCTTAAAATTTAAAAAATAAAAAATAAAAATTTGTTTTTTAGTTAACAGCCTCCAACCATTCCGCCGGATGCTGGCGCACTATTGCCTCCAGTTGTTACTCGTGCAGGGATTGTTCCATGCATTTCATAGTTCATTATCTCATTAGACGTCCAACCGGTTGTGTCTAGTTTTCCATTTCCGTCTGGTGTTTGCGTGCCTAATGATGAGGCCTTAACTGTTAGGAATATTGTAGCTACTAACAACACTCCTATTACTGCCCACAGCATTATGTTTTTTGTTTCCATGTGCTTACCCCCTTTTACTTTTTTTTCTTTGTTTTCTTTCTCCATGTTATTTTCTTTGTTTTCTTTATTCGTGCTTTGTTTTGTATTTCCACAACAGTCCATTTTATTTAATTTAATTATGTCAAAGTGTGTCTAATGAACACTTTGAACATCTAAAAATCTACTCAAAGATTTTTTGATTTGCTAAAGGAAAAAAAATAAAAATAAAGTCCTTTATTAGCAACCGCCAACCATCTGACTATTTCCGCTTCCTGCTGATGCTTGATTTTCTGCGCCTCTATAAATATTCGAAGCAAGATTTACATAATTAGTGTAATCAACTCCGCTTGCTTTTAGCGCTTCAGCTTTCTTTTCATGAATTCCTGGGAAGAATAGAACTTTCCATTTTCCTAATTCATCTAATATTTCAAGATAAGTCATATCTGGATGTTCT
>JBBTAL010000127.1:0-2129 GCA_038044225.1 Nanobdellota archaeon | reverse complement strand
CTAGGTCCAATTCAGAAAGAAAAGAAATTGGATTGAATCCCACATCGGGACCTATAGCCATATCAGAATTAGTAACCAGTCCTCCAGTAGTCATGTGAGCTGGAAATTTTACAGGGCGTCCGATCCTATTGATTATCATATTTGTGTGCCCAGCATTATCGCATCCATTGAAACGAGCGACTACTGTTCTTTTTCCAGGGTTTCTTCTTTTAGCCCTTTCTGCTCTTTCTTTTAGTACCTTTGCCTTTGCTTCGTCTCCCCATAGTAAACCAACAATTACTTCAAGAACTTGATTATCGCTTTGCATAACCTCTAGATTTCTTCTACGCCATATTTAAGCATTCATGCAATACATCACACAATCCCCAAATAATTAAAACCAACAACATTTAAAACAATAAACTCCTCAAAGAGAATATGACTTATATCAAAAAGATGGTAATGCAGGGCTTTAAGTCATTCGCCAAGAGAACAGAAGTAATATTTGATAACGGAATTACGGTCGTAGTAGGTCCAAATGGTTGTGGAAAAAGCAACATATCCGACGCTTTATGTTTCGCTCTCGGTCGTTTATCAGCAAAATCAATCAGGGCAGAAAAAACAACCAGCTTATTATTTTCAGGTTCAAAATTTGTAAAACCAGCAAGAGAAGCATTTGTCGAGGTCACGTTTGACAATTCAAAAAAAACATTTAATATTGAAGGCAAAGAAGTAGTAATTTCAAGATTCATCAGAAATAATGGACAAGGAATTTATAAAATAAATAATGAAGTAAAGAATAGGGGAGAAATAATAGAATTATTAGCACACGCAGGAATAGACCCCCACGGATTTAATATAATTCTTCAAGGTCAAATTCAGGCAATAGTAAAAATGCATTCTGAAGATAGAAGAAAAGTAATTGAAGAAGTATCTGGAATAGCAGTTTACGAATCAAGAAAAGAAAAAGCTTTACACGAATTAGAAAAAACTGAAGACAGATTAAAAGAAATATCTGCAGTTCTAAGAGAACGCAAATCTTTTCTTAACAATCTCGAGCGTGAAAGAACACAAGCCCTAAAATTCAAAGACTTAGAATACACAGTCAACCGTTGCAGATATTCTATATTAGTAAGAAAAATGTCAGATGTTCAGAAAGAAATAGATTCTGCAAAGAAGTCTTTAGACGATAAAAAAGCCCAAAGAGACAAGATGAAACTAAAGTTAGAAGAAATACAATTAGAAATAGATTCGATGAATGAGCAAATTGCAAGTATGAATGCATTAATCAAACGCTCCAGCGGAATAGAACGCGAAACATTGCAGGAAAGAATAAACACTTTAAGAGGAGAAATAGAAGGTCTAAAAGTCAGAATAGAATCAACTCAAAAAAGAAAGATTGAATTTGAGCGCAGAATTGAGTATCTTAAAGGTTCAATCCCTGAATATAAAAAAGAAATTGAAGAATTAAGCAAAGAATCTCCAATGCTTGCAAAAAAACAAGAAGAGATAAGAAAAAAGAAGGCCGAACTAGTAAAAATAGAAGAAGAAAAGAATAAGCTTCTTTCTGTAAAAACAGAGCTATATTCAATAAAAGAACGTTTAAAGGAAAAAGAAGCCCGCAATCACAGACTAGAAGTAGACTCAGATTCAGTATTAAAACAAATAGAATCATTATCAAGAGAATTTATTTATAAAAGTGAAGAAGACTGTCTTGAGCAAATATCAAAGCTCGAAAAAGAATCTGAAAAAACAAGAAATCTCATAGAAGATTTATCTAAAAAAGAAATAGAACACAACAGAAATCTTGCATCATCAGAAGCACAAATTAGAAATGCAGAAAAAATAAAAGAACAAATAATCAAAATAGATATTTGTCCTTTATGTCAGAACAAAATGACTCATGACCACATTGTCCATGTTACAAAAGACTCATTAAATAAAATTTCAGAAGGAAAGGATTCTATTGAAAAAGATAATTTAGCAATAAAAGAAATAAAACAAAAACAGCAAGAATCAGGCAGAAATCTATATGAAATCTCACAACAAATAAGCAAAACAAAACATGAATATTCAAATCAAAAACTTATAAAAGAAAAGCAAAAATATATGAAAGTTCTCCTTACAGAAATAGAAGTAATCTCAAAAGA
>JBBTAL010000126.1:0-5317 GCA_038044225.1 Nanobdellota archaeon | reverse complement strand
GATAAGGGCTGTCAGACCAATTAAATTTAAAGGGATTTAATTGAAAAAGATAAACAGTACTCTTAACAGGTCTTCCAGGATAACAAAATAAAACCCCTTTTTGATTATTTTCAATATATTCATTAGGCAATTTTACTTGATTATGCATAAGCAAATAAAACATCAAGCCCTCCTCTAAGAAGAAATTGACTTGATTTTCTCCCATCTCCCTACCAAAAACCTTGCAATCCTCTTCAAGATACTTCTGGAATTTATCATCATTAAAATATATTTTCTTAAGTTTAGCAAACAAATCCTTAAAATCCTTAGTCCCTACATAAAGTTGATTCCAAACAAGATAGTTAAAAGCATGTTGTATTTGAAACTCAATATTATTCTTTTCAATCAATTTCTGCATTCCATTTCTATGCCCGATAATATCATTCATAAAAGAATTCTTTAGTTTGGGAGCAGGCTCATTGCTATAAAGATAAAGAAAATCAGAATAAATAAAGTTCAACCCTATCAAAGGTTTACTTACCTTGGAAGGCGAAAAATGACGAATATCTTCAAAGCATTTTTCAGCACTCTGACGATTAGCAAGTTTGTTCATGCTCAATCCGAAAAGCAAAAGTCCTTTTTCAGCAGGCAATTTATTTATATCGAAAAACTTATTCTTCTCAAGACCTTTAGCCATAATTTACATAACTCATTTAGTTTTATAAATCTGTTCAAGACTTTCGAATCCATTTATAGCCCTGCTCGGATTCGAACCGAGGTTTCGGCCGCCAAAGGGCCGCGAACTTGACCACTATTCTACAGGGCTTTTTCATATTCCACAGCGAGTCTCCGAGCTTGTTGAGGAGATTCGAGCAAGAGAGGATGAAAATATCCTAACAAGAGAGAAGAAAAACAGTATTTAAAGAATTCTAAATCTAAAAAGTCCCCCAACCGTAACCTTTTAAAACCCCACGTACCAAAATCAATCATGACAGAAAAAGCAGATTGGACAAAAATGAAACCGGCAGACGTTGAAAAGATAATCGTAGACTTAGGCAAACAAAAAACTCCTCCTGCAAAAATAGGACTAATCTTAAGAGACCAACATGGAATTCCAAAAGCAAGACTTCTAGGTTTAAGAATAAAAAAAGTTCTAATAAAACACAAAATCCATACAGACCCTGAAAAAGACAACTTAATAAAGAAAATAGAAACTTTAAGCAAACATTTTGAAAAGAACCATCATGACTATACAGCAATGAGAAAGGGAGTTATGTACTCCGCAATATTGAGAAAAAAAGAAAAGTTGCAAATCAATAATATTCAGTAAACGCTCTCAAATACCTATAAAATGAATAAAAGCAAACTAATAAAAGTAAAATGCCCTCGATGCAGCAATCATCAAACAACTTACGGACGTGCAACTACAATGGTCAAATGTAATAACTGCAACAAACTTCTTCTAAAACCTAAAGGAGGAAAGGCAAAAATAAAATCCTTTATAAAACATGTCTTCTACTGACGAATTAAGAGAAAATGATGTCGTTTTGTGCACAGTAGCAAGAATAGAAAGCACGGGAGTTTCTGTAAAAATAGAAGAATATAATTGCGAAGGAACAATAATTCTTGCAGAAATATCTCCTGGAAGAATAAGAAACATCAGAGAATTCGTCAGTGTAGGAAAAAAGATAGTCTGTAAAGTTTTAAGAAAAAATAACGACCGTATTGAATTAAGTCTAAGAAGAGTCTCGGCAAAAGAACGAGACATAATACTCGAACATTACAAAAAAGAAAGAATTTTTGCAAGTATCTTAAAATCGGTTCTCAATGAAAAAGCGGGAGAAACAATTGCTAAAATAAAACAAGATAAAGATATAGTAGAAGTTTTAGAAGAAATGAAACTCAATCCAGAAGTACTTAAAAAATATTTAACAACTTCTCAATTAGACAAGCTAAAAGAAATACTTTCTCAAAAGAAAGAATCTGAAAAAGAAGTTCAAAAAAAGATATTGATAAAATCAGATAGCGAAGACGGAGTGGTTCACATAAGAAAAATACTAGAAACAAAGGAAGCAGACATTTCTTACCTAGGTTCATCTAATTTCTTAATAAGAGTCAAAGGCAAAGAATATAAAACAGCTAACAACCAATTAGAAAAAGTTCTGGCAGAAATAAAAGAAAAAGCAAAGAAAGCTCACGCACATCTGGAAATCAAATAACATGTTTCTCAAATACTACCTCGACCAAAACAAAGAAAGAATCTACACTTTAAAAGACAAGCATAACAGCAAAGAAACGGCAGAAGCTCATTACAAATTCATCAAATTCACCCAAGACCCCAATAAAGAACCATAAGAATAGTTAAATATCTAAATCCACAGGTTATTAAGTAAATATGGCAAAATTAGAAGCTCTAGCTGAACAAGAAGCTGAACGACTTCAAGCAGAAGGAAAATTATTAGCTGAAGAATTACCCTCAACAAAAACAAGATGGTTCAATATGCTCCCACTTCTCAGATTAATTGCTCCTTCGGCAGATACAAGATACGAATGGGAAATCAGGAGATTGGCGAAGAAACATAAAGCGAACGCAATATACGAAAGTCAAGCAATCAATGAATTATTAATAGGCTCAGAATTTCCATATACCCTTAAATTCTATTGCAAATAAAATCAAATTAAACTCTTCTGTCCAATCTCCTTCTTAACAATCTCAATATCTTTTTCCCATTCGCCAAGCAAACTTCTATTATAAATTATAGCAGCAGGATGAAACAAAGGAATAAGCTTAATCTCAATATCATTAATATTAATCATCTTAACTTTTCCATGAACAGAAGTTATTCCAGGCATATCTTTCATCTTATCAACATTAACTCCAGATAAAAAGAATTTAGTAGCATAATTTCCAAGAGAACATATTACTTTAGGCCTTATATCTCTAATTTGTTTAAGCAACCAAGGAGTATGGGCCTTTATCTCATCATCTGTAGGCCCACGATTCTCAGGAGGTCTACACTTCAATATATTCGCAATGTAAACATCATTCATACTCAATCCAACCTTCAAAAGCAGTTTATCCAAATTCTTACCGGCAGCACCTACAAAAGGAAAACCTTCCAAATCCTCGTTGCGTCCAGGAGCTTCACCAACAAAAAGAATAGAAGCATTCAAATTTCCCTTACCAATAACAATATTTGTGCAATTCTTATAAATTTCAGTATTCTTAACAAGCAAAGCCTCTGAAAAATTAAACTCGCTAGAATCCTTATTACTCATCAAACAACCATAAAAAAAGACTATTTAATAATTATTAAACAGACCTACAATTAGATAACCATCCAGAATCCGCTGCTGGAATACGTTTTCCTTTAGAGTCATATGCTTCAAGATTATAATAGCACTTCTCATCAGTACAAACTGGGGCATCTGGACAATTATCATCGGTTATTTCAGAAACAAGATAATAAGTGCCATTTTTGCTAACTGGACCCTTAGTACCAACAGAAACAGGACACTCACAAAAAAGTCCATCCTCTCCTGAAAGAGAAACATTAGAAGCCCTAGACTTATAATAAATTCCAACTGCGACAATTAGAGCTATAAGGACAATAATAATCAAAATCAAAATCTTCTTCATATAAGCATAAGAAATCATAGATATATATACCTTTCTTTCCAACAAAAAGTTTATACACAAATCAATTCTTTACTAAACTTACTCAACACCTCAGCACCAGAAGCAGTAACTAAAACATCATCCTCTATACGAAGACCATACTTTCCAGAAACATAAACGCCAGGCTCAATCGTAACAATCATTCCTTCTCTAAAACAAATTTTAGCCTCCTTAGAAACAAACGGCTTTTCATGAACTTCAATTCCCAAACCATGCCCTAAACTATGAATTAAAGTTCCAGTAATCTTTTCAGATTCAACACTAACATCGTTAATCAATACACCGGGCTTAACTAAAGAAATCGCCCTAATTTGAGCATCAAACAAATCATGATAAATCTTCTTCTCAACATTAGAAGGCTTTCCAACGTAAAAAGTCCTAGTCACATCAGAACAATATCCCTTAAATGTAACTCCAAAATCAACAACACAAAATCCATTCATTATCTTCCCGCAAGAATTATGGTGGGGCACAGCAGCATTCTTTCCAGTTGCAACAATAGGCTCAAAAGCAACTCCGCATCCACGCTTTCTAATTTCATAAACAAGGAAAGCAACAGCATCTTCTTCAGTACTAAATTTTTTAAATTCAGAAACAAACTCACCAAAAATTTCATCAGTAATCAAACAAGCCTTTCTAATCAAATCAACTTCATCAGAACTCTTAACCATTCGTAAATCTTCCATAAAACCCCCAACATCAACAAAATCACAATTCAATCTCTCTTTCAGATTATTAAAATCTAAAACAGATATATTGGCAAAATCAATACCTGCCTTCTTAATAGAAATTCCTTTAGAACTTAAAACCTCGGAAAGTTTCTTTCCAGAAGAAACAACAACCCCCTTAACTTTCTTAGCAAGACTCAAATCGCGAGAAGGAACATGTAACATCTTCTCACCATCAGCAAGAACAACAAGAAAACCAGACCCAGAATACCCTGTCAAATAAAATAAATTAGGATTAACTTTTTCATACGTAACAAAAATAGCACAATCTAACCCTCCCTTAACTAATTCGTCCTGCAACAACTTCATATCCCAACTGTAACAATAATCTTTAAAACCCCTTCTATCCAAACATACAATATGATTGAAAAAACATTAATCCTGCTAAAACATGATTCCATCTCAAGAAACCTAGTAGGAAAAATAATAACTCGTCTTGAAGAAATCGGACTAAAAATTATAGCATTAAAAATGGTATGGCCAGACGAACACTTAGCAAAAAACCACTATTTCCTAGACGAAGAATGGGCAAAGGCAGTCTATGAAAAAACAAAAGTAAGTTATGAAAAAGATAACAAAAAATTCCCTTATAAAAACCCATTAGAATTTGGTTCTCAAATCCAGCAATGGAACATGAATTTCTTAAGAGAAGGTCCAGTTATAGCGATGATAATGGAAGGACCTCATGCAATAGAAATAGTCAGAAAAATAGTGGGCTCAACAGAACCTAAATCTTCAGCACCTGGAACAATAAGAGGAGACTTCGCGATGATAGAATCTTACGCAATAGCAGATAAAAAGAACCGAGTTCTAAGAAATCTAATCCACGCATCAGATTCAGTAAAAAGCGCAAACAGAGAAATATCATTATGGTTCAACATAAAAGAAATTCACAATTACAAGAAAGACCGCGACAGACATTTCTAATCTT
>JBBTAL010000125.1:0-5231 GCA_038044225.1 Nanobdellota archaeon | reverse complement strand
GATTTTCAATCCATTAAAAGCCTCCGGCGGGGATTGAACCCGCGACCTCGTCCTTACCAAGGACGCACTCTAACCAAGACTGAGCTACGGAGGCGTATGACTTTTTTAGAAGATGTTGTGTTTTAAAGGTTTCTTTTCTTTGTTCCTTGAGATAGACTTTTATACTGTTGATTATGCTCTTTGTTATGAAAATTGCTGAGCTTAAAAATAACTATAATTTATTGCAGAAGAAATATTCTCTTCCTTTATTTGACGAGATGAATTCTGCTTTTGAGATTGGGAGGATTAAAAAAGATTCTGGAGTTTTGTTGAAAGATATAAGAAGAATCATAGTTGACAAGTTTGCCTATTATCTTAAATTGATTGAAACAATGATTAATCCATCACAGGCTCCGCCTATGTTTATGATGTTGCTTAAAGAGGTTACGGTAGAGGATAGAAAAGTCATTGATTTGGTGTTTTCTTCTTTTATGGAAGTTGAGTTAATTTCTTACAAGTTAGATGTGATTTCTAGTGATAAAGATGAGGTTGAATTTATTTTGAAGGCTTTTGGTGTTTGGAATGAGAAACGTTCTGAACTGATTAAGGTATTGCAGGTGCTTGAGAGAAATTGGAAAAATGCTTCTACTTCTAAAAAAAATAGTAGAGATTATTTTAATTGATTATTTTATAGATTTCTTCTAGGGATATTTCAGCTATTGCTGTGGGCATTTGAATTCCTTGTTTTCTTAATGTGTTGGGATGAACTTCTCCAAAATAACCTATTTGTTTATTATTTAGAAGTATTGTGCATGTTCTGCCATCTATTAGGTGTTGTCTTGTTATTTCTTTTATAGAATATTGTATGTTGAGCATTTTGAACAAGTAGTCTATGTGTTTTTTTATTTCTGTGGCATTCGCTGGAATAATGCTTATAATTAAGTTGTCATTTTCTTCTATTCCATTTTCTTTTTGAGAGTTTTTATTAAACACGCGGCCTATTTCAAACAGTTTTTGAGGATATTCAACATCTTTGTTTTCTGACATAATTCGCATCATGGGAATTAGGAGATTTGGTCGAAGATATTTGTATTCACTCTTTGAATCTAATAGCTCTAATGCATCTTTTAAGCCGTAATTTTCAAATTCTTCTTGTTTAATTAAGTGATATGTCGAGAGTTCCAACATTTCTAAACCTATTAAGATTTCTGAAATTTTTCTTTTTATTATGCTCTCTTTAGATTCTTCTCCTGGCGTAGAAATATTAGGTATTTCTGGAATAAAGTTGTTGTATCCATAAGCTATTGCTATGTCTTCTATTAAATCTACTTCATGCAATATGTCTATTCTCCATGGAGCGATTTCTGCAACTCCGTTTTTGTAATTATGTCCCATTTTTGACAATAGTTGAGTCATTTGAGTTTCGTTAATGTTTAGACCCAGGAGTTTATTTGCGTTTTTCAATGAGATTTTTGTTTTTTGAGTGCTTAAGTCAGGAGTGTTGTATTTTTCTTTGTCTATAATTTCTATTTGGTGGATATTGCCTTCCAGTTCCGCAAGAGATGTTGCAATTATTATGAGTGTTTTTTCTATTGCGTTTTTATCAGTTCCACTACATTCTACAAATAAATCTTTTGTGTTTGTGTCGACTCGACCAGTTAACTCGGAATTTATTATTGGGGGCATGGAAATTATTTTTTTGCTTGAATCTACAAATATAGGATATCTTTTTTGATTTTTTAATAAATGTTCATATTTCCTGCCTGTCGGATGTAACATTAAAATTTCGTTTGCAGTTAGTTCGTGGTTTGCTCCCAATGGAGTGTATTTTATATCTTTAGGTTCTTTTGATGTGTAGTATAATGGAAAAGTTATTTTATCTAAAGGATATATTCCTATTGCTATTTTTTTTCTGTTTCTTCCTAATGTTAAGGCTAACTTTTCTTGTAAATTTATTATGTCTTTTAGTTTTTCGTCATTTAGATTTATTTTTTTTATTATCGCACATGCCGTATATGGTCTGATTTCTTTTACTGATTTGTCTACATATACTCTATATTCTTTCTCTGGTTTTTTTAAATCATATTTTTTTAAACCCGGTTCTTTTCCTAAGAACTTTTTGAATGAACGCATGAATCCTTCAAGAGAAATTAAATCTGGTCTATTTGAAAGAACTTCTATCTCAATATTTTCTTGATTGATACTTTCTAATGGTGTTCCAAACAAAGTTATCTTTTCCTGGATTTCAGGAGTTATTTTTAGATGTTTTTCAAATTCTTTTCTTGAGAATATTATGTTTGTCATTTGATTAGTATTTTATGCTCCCTCAAGTAATTTATATCATTTTTGTATAATTCCCTTAGGTCTTTTATCTTATGTGCTTCAGTCATTAAGCGGTCAAATCCCGGACCCCACGCTAATACTGGTATGGCCGTTCCTAAAAGTGGAATAGTTACTTCAGGGCGAAATATTCCTGCTGCTATAACTTCGACCCATTCTTTCCTTTCGTTGTTCCATATTGAGCCTTCTAAACTTGGTTCTGTGTATGGAAAGTAACTTGGTTGAATTCTTATTTTATCATGTCCCATCTTCTTTGCGAATTCTTTTAAATAGCCTATTAAATTTCTAAAATTTCCGTTAGGGTCTATTACTATTCCTTCTGCTTGATTGAATTCAAATCCATGTTTCCAATCTAGAGTTTCGTTTCTGAATACGCGGTTTACGGAGAAGAACTTTGCAGGCAAGTCTTCTTTCTTTAGACTTGCTAGCTTTTTTGCAGAAAGACATGTCGTATGAGTTCTTAGAAGGATTTTTTTGCTTTCCTGTTCACTCCAGTTATATCTCCAACCAGTGCTTTCATTTACTCCTTGTTCATGAGCTTTTTTGACTGCTGTAACTATTTTTTCTTCTGGTAGCTTACCTTGAACATCTTTTATGAAAAACGTGTCTTGCATTTCTCTTACTGGATGGTCTTGTGGAGTAAATAATGCGTCGAAATTCCAGAATGAGTTTACAGTATAATCTCCAGTCATTTCTTTGAAGCCTAGCTCGAGCCATATTTTTTTGCCTTGCTCTATTGATTGATTGACGAAATGTTTTTTTCCACCATATATTGATGGAGCTTTTATGCTGAAGTCATATCTACGAAATTTTTTATTTTTCATACCTTCTTTTATGATTTCAGGAGTTACTTCTTCTATTAGGTCTGAAATTATCTGTTTGCCTGCTATTTCTTTGCCTTTTTCTGTTAGCTCGAAAGTTATATCTTTTTTTTCTAATATTTCTAATATTTCTTTTCTGGTTTTTAGGTCTTCAACTGTTGCTTTTTCTAATTCTGAAAGATTGTCCAAGTTTATCGGCGTTTTTTCTAGAATTAATTCTTCTGGAAATTTATTTGAGCATTCTTCTTTTGTTGTTAATATTTTTAACTTTCCATTTTCTAGCGAAATTAGAAGTTTTTTCTTTAAAACGCCTAGAGCAGCTCTAAACTCATTTTCTGATAAATTGGCTTTTTCTTTTATTTCGTTTATTGTTTTATTGTTATTGTTTTCTATAGCAATTAGTAAACTTCTTTCAGGAAGATGGTTCTTTTTATAGTGTATTCCATTAACCCCTAAATCTATGATTTTACTGGTTTTTTGATTTATTTTTAATAATCCTTTGCTTTCAAGAAAAGTTAGTGCTCTTATAACTGTGGTTTTATCTAAGTCTGTTTTTTTTAATATTTCATCTACTTTTTTATGAAGATGGGGGATAATAGTTCTTTCTATTTGAGATAGGGAATCTATTAGTTTTTCCATTTTATAATGTGTTTATTATAGGTTAAAAAACTATTGCTTCTTTTGTCTGTGTTGATGAAGCTCCTAAACTCTGAAGAAGTCCCATTGCTTCGTGTAGGTGCTTTGTTTTTATGGCTAGTTTTGTTTTAGCTTTTCTACATATTTTTATGTTTTGTTTTATTTTTGACAAACGCTCTGCTTTGATTTTTGGTTCTAGTATTTTTAATTCTTCAAGGTTTATACCTATAGTGATATTGTTTTTATTTGCTATTTTTGCTAAGACATGGTTTAAACCACTGTCTGTTTGGCGAATTTTATTTTTTCTTTGTCCTGTTTCTGGAGATAATAAAATGTTAAAATTACCATGCTCTAGTATTTTTCTGTTGAATTCATCGTTTTGTGCAAGAATGACTTTTGGAGATTCTTCTTTTTTTAATAGTCTTTTGGCTTCTTCTATGCTCGTTGTGTTTATCATTTTTTATTAAATTTTCAGTTTATTTTTTATTAAATCCATATCTTTTCGTATTTTATCAAATCCATGTTTAACTCCCATTGAGGTATATTTTATTTCTACTTTCGTTTCCCCAACTTCTCTATACATTTTTATTAACAATCCAGCTATAAGTATTATTAAACCAAAGTTAAATTCATCTAATGTTGGGCTTCCACCGATTATTAATTCAATCAACCAATAAATTATAAGCATTGCTAATAGAATTAGTAGTATATTCAAGATTATATTAAAAATGGTTTTTCTTCCGGACATATTATCCTACTAACTTTTTGATAATTATTTTTGCAAGGAGTATAAGTCCCAATATAAAGATTAATACTAAAATCCAAAACCACCACTCATATTTTATGTCAAAGTGTTTCTGATGAACACTTTGAGCATCCAAAAAACTACTTTTTGTATTCAAAGTTTTTTTGATATTCATTATTTTATCTAGTAATTAAAGTATTTAGAGCTTTTGGATTAGAAAGATTTATTCAGTTATTGTTGTCCCCTTGAATTTTTTATTATTTAACATGTTTTTAAGGTTGTTTAAGTTCTTTCCTAAAATATAAGTAGTTATTTTATGCTTTTTTATTACTGTTGCTGCTTTCTGGTCTAGAACAAAGTGCTGTCCCGGTTTGTATTTTATTTCTAAAGCGCACTTTTCAAATTCAGCCCAAGATATTTTTTCTATGAACTTAGCGTCCTTGTGTTTTGTAGGGTTACTTGTGTATAATCCGTCAACATTTGTAAGGTTGATGAATCTTAATTTCAAGTATTGCGCGAGTTTTGCTGCGGTGCTGTCTGATGTTTGATTTGGAGCATATCTTAATGCACCGCAAAAGACTACATCATTTTTTTGAAGCATGCTTTTTACATGTTTCATTTCTAATGGAATTTCTTTATTTGCTATTTTTCCGAATATTTGTGTCATTATTTTGGCATTCATTCTAGTTACTTGGATTCCTGCTAATGAT
>JBBTAL010000124.1:0-2205 GCA_038044225.1 Nanobdellota archaeon | reverse complement strand
TCATATTATATCCCACATACACAGCAACAATAGCCACAATAGCCACAATCACCACAACGGCAACTGCAACCCATGCATTTTGTTCTTTCATATTTTTACCTCCTTTCATTTTCTTTTCTTAACGAAAAGTCAAAACGCAAAAGAAAAAGTACTATATATATATATATCGGAAAGAATTTATCACAAAACTCTGATGAGTTTGCTAGTAGTTTTGTGATTACCGTTGATAATCTCCAACAAACTATAACTCCAATATCAAAGATTGGAGATTTCAACTAGTATTAACAAAAAAGTAGCAATTTCAGACAAAAATTAACTATCTCGTTTAATAAACAATTATTCCCTTTCCAGCAACCACTTCCAAACAGGCATAACTTTAATTTTCTTACCATTTAAAACCAAATCTTCAGTCTGATTATTAGTCAATATCAAACCATCTTTAAGTTTAAAATATTCCATAGCACTCTCCAACCCTTCTAATTCCCTTTTTCTGCTTGAATCATTTAATTCGTAGCAAACCTGAATAGCACAATACACTTTCCTGTTCTTAGCAGTCAAAAAATCACATTCAGCTCCATTTGCATAATAAAAAACCTCATCATCTCTATTCAAATTTGATAACACCAGATTTTCAAGAAACCATCCTTTTTCTTTAGTCAAATTTTTAGATAAAGCGTTAATAAAACCATTATCTAACAAATAAAACTTCTTATCATTAATTATCTGCTTCTTATAAGAATAATCAAATTTATTTATTGTTTTCGCAAAATAGGTTTCTTCCAAGTAACCTATAAATTTTTTAATAGTATTTACGCTATTAATTGAAGTAATTGCCTTTAAAGAATTATAACTAAATTTAGAAGCAAAATTAGAGACTAAATAAGAATAAAGCTGTCTAAGAACTGCTAAATTCTCAACTTTATGTCTTACAGCAATATCTTTTATTACAGTATCTTCATATATTCTGCTTAATATCTCAATATCTTCAAATAAAACATATTCAGGCATTCCTCCATTTACCAAATATTTATTAAACAAATTCTTTATATCAACTTTTTTCTCAATCAAATAAATATCATTGCCATTAATCCCTATATTGTTTAATTTTAAGAACTCTATAAATGAAAATGGCCTCACTACAATATCTAAATGTCTACCGGTCAATTTAGTCCCAAGCTCTCTGCTTAACAACGTAGCACTTGAACCAGTTATGAAAAATTTAAACCCTTCTTCATAAAACCTTCTTACAAATGTTTCAAATCCAGCAACATTTTGAATTTCGTCAATAAAAAAAGTTTTCTTTCTCCCATATAACGCAACTAATACTTCATACAATGAATTAAAATTCTTAGCTTCAAAATTTATTAATCTTTCGTCTTCAAAATTAATATAATAAAAATCTTCATCCTTGTAGAATTTTTTAGCCATTTGTCTTAGTATTGTAGATTTCCCACTTCTCCGCATTCCAGTAAGCACTATAACGTGAGGCAGTTTTAGCTTTTTTTCTATAATCTTTAATATTTCTCTCTCTACCCCATAATTCTTCTTGAAAAATATTTCTCTCTGCCCAACCAATATTTGCTTTATTTCATCTTCATTTAACATAACTTATAATACATAACACACTATATAAATCTTCTCAATGCCATTGCACAAAAAGCACCAATTTTGTGCAACCACATTGCACAAAATTAAACATTAAAATCTGCATTGCGGAAGACCGTAAAGATATTCTATAAATTTAGGATATTTTATCCAATGGTCATTTGCATCCCTAACTTTAACAAAATCTTGTTCAAATTTGAGCAAAGCCAAAGCCACAACCCCTCCTAAACCAGTATTAATAATTGGATAATTTTGATTTTTATTCATAAGCTCAATAGAACGCTTCATTTGCTGAACACTTTTTCTATCATTACCAGGCAACACAAGATGTTGAAACCCAATATCTAAAGAATTAACAGACCCTCGTGGAACAATTAAATCAATACTTTCAGAATCTCCAGCAGTATACAGACCCCAATTCCTATCGTAAAACAATCCATAGATTTCATCAAGAACATTTCGCTTAGCCATTAAATCCGACAATATTCTTTATTTATAAACCTTAAGGCGTCAACCTATCTCTATCACGAGGAAACATCGTCGCCTCTCTAACATTATCCAAATCGCACAAAAGCATAGTCAATCTCTCCAAACCTATCG
>JBBTAL010000123.1:0-7922 GCA_038044225.1 Nanobdellota archaeon | reverse complement strand
GTATTTCATCTCCACTAGCTCGCCTTCGCTCACAACAGGAAGAGGAGCTGAAATAAAATGTTAACGCCTGTAACCTCTGAAAAAGCAGTTAAGCTAATTGATTTAGAGAATACTTTATTGTTTGAAACTGATAGAAATATGACTAGGACAGAAATATCTTTAGAGGTTACCAAATTATTTGGGGTTAAAGTTGCTAAGGTGCGTACTTTAATTCGCAATAATAAGAAGTTTGCTTATGTTAAATTAAATAAAGAAAATCCTGCAATCGATGTTGCAACGAAGTTGGGAATGATATAATGGTACAACAACAAGAATTTGTGTTTGATAGAAATAGGCTTTATCATATTGGACAAGAAAATAGATTGTTTTATCTTGGAGATGGAGATGAAGAACATAAATTTGCAATGTTTGACATTCCCCCAAGGGAAATAACTACTGATGAAGAAAGAAGAGTAATTGGATTAAAGTTTGGTTCTTTTAGGATTGTTAGCGATTTATTATATCCTACAAGAGAAGATTATTTAAGAGTAGAAATGAGAAGATTGTGTTCATTGGAGATTGTCGAATATAATGAGGCTTGTAGAAAAATTATGAAAATTTATGAACAATTAAAAGGAGCTCGAACGAATTAAATGGGTAAGAGAATAATTTCACAGGCAAGAGGTAAGGGAAGTTTATCATACCAAGCAAGAAAACAAGCATTCATTTATAGAATAGGATATCCAATTGTATCTGGTAAGGCTGAAGTTCTAAAGATTTTCCACTCTGCTGCTCATTCTGCCCCATTAGTAAAACTAAAAATAGGAAAAAGTATTTTCTTCAATCCTGCTTTTGATGGAATAATTAAAGGTCAGAGCGTTACTCTTGGAGGTGAAGAATGCGCTTCTGGAAATGTTCTTTCTTTGAAGAACATATCCGTTTCTACTAGAATTTTCAATGTAGAATGCAATCCTGGAGATGGTGGTAAAATGATACGCACTTCTGGAAGTAGTGCTCAACTATATAAGAGATATGATGATGGAAAAATAGGAATATTAATGCCTGATAGACATGAAATTAAACTTGATGGGGACTGTCGTGCAACTATCGGAGTTATTGCTGGAGGGGGTCGTAAACAGAAACCTATGATGAAGGCAGGAGTTCACCATTACAAAGCTAAAGCTAGAAACAAATTATGGCCTAGAACTTCTGCTGTTGGAACTAACGCGGTTGATCATCCATTCGGTTCTGGGCGTGGAAAGAGAATTAAATCTAAAACGGCTAAGAGAAACGCTCCTCCTGGAAGACGTGTTGGTCACATAAGTCCAAGTAGAACAGGAAGGAAGAAGAGATAAAATGGCTGGCGAAGTTATTAGAATGCGTGAGAGAAAATTCTGTGGGATGAATCTTGAACAATTGAAGGCCTTTTCAATTAAAGAGTTGGCTAATTACCTCCCTGCTAGAAGTAGACGTTCATTGTTAAGACATCCTGAAGTTGTTGAAAGATTTTTGAAATCTGCCGAAGATAAAATTTCTAGAAAAAAGAAAATAAGAACCCATTTACGTGATTTGGTTGTCGTGCCAAGAATGGTTGGAATGAATATTCAAATTTACAACGGAAAGAGTTTTGAGCAAATGCCTATTGAAATAGAGATGATTGGACATAGATTGGGAGAATTTGCATTAACAAGACAGAAAGTAAATCACTCTGCTGCTGGAATTGGAGCAACTCGTGGAAGTAAGGCGGCTAAGAAGTAAAATGGAAAATAATAACAAATTAAAAAATAAGAAGGATTCACCTATTGTAGCTGGGCATATACAGGACTCAAGTAAAACTGTTCCTCATGAAGCTCATAAAGATCATGTTCACTCTGAAAGCAAGACGACAGAAACCGCACATACACACGAACATTCACAACATGAGAAAACTCATGAACATCATCAAGATAATTTAAAAGACAAGAAGGAAGAAGTAAAAGAAACTCCAAAAGCGATAAAAATAATAAAACCCAAGGTAAAAAAAGATGTTGCAATTGTAAGAGCACCTAGTGTTCACATGTCTAAAAGACATGGGATGTATATTTGTTCATTTATTAAGGGCAAAAGCATAGATGATGCAATGAAAGATTTAGAGAAAGTAATATTAATCAAGAAAGCTGTTCCATTTAAGGGAGAAATTCCTCATCGCAAAGGGAAAGGAATGATGTCTGGCCGTTATCCTGTGGCTGCTTCTAAAATATTTATTTCTATTCTTAAAACTTTAAAAGGCAACGTTATGTTTAATGATATGAACTTAGAAAAAACAAGAATATATTCGGCTTATACTAACTGGGCATCAAGACCTCAAAGAAGGGGTGGACAGAAAGGTAAGAGAGCTTCTGTTTTTATTGAAGCTAAGGAGTTAAATAAATAAAATGGAAGAAAAAAAATTCGTAAAATTTAAACAAGATGAGCTTGGAATTAAAGAATATATAAAGAATTCACTTGGTAAAGGACGTATAAGTGATGTTTCTATCGAGTATACTCCGATTGGGGAAAAAATAATCATTGCAACAAATAGACCCGGATTAGTAATTGGAAGAAAGGGTGAAAAGATAGAAGAATTGACATATATTTTAAGAAAGAGATTTAATTTAGATAACCCTCATATAGATATTAAAGAGATTACTAATGAAGCACTTGATGCTCAACTTGTTGCAGATTCGATTGCAATTCAAATTGAACGTAAGGGTTCTTTAAAGTTTAAGGTTATTGCTTATAAAACACTTGAAAGCATTATGAGGTCGGGAGCGTTGGGCGCTGAACTTGCACTTTCTGGAAAATTACCTAGTGAACGTGCAAAGACGTGGAGATTTACGAAAGGTTATTTGAAGAAGACTGGAGACCCTTCTAAAGTTGTAAATAAGGCCATAGCTCAAGCTAAGACCCCTATGGGAGTTGTAGGAATCAAAGTTAGCATATTACCTCCTGATGCTCATATTCATGATTTAATTAAAGTAAATGATTTCATGTTACAGAACATAAGACAAAATGAAATTAATCGGCAAGATGAAATAGATAGATTAAAGATTATTCCGATTAAGAAAAAATCTAAAAAGAGAGGAGAAATTAAATAATGGGAATACTAAAGTCAAAGGATGTTGCTAAAATGGATTCCAAAACTCGCACTGATAGGCTGAAAGATTTGAGAATGGAATTTATCAGATCCAAAGTAGGTACACAGAAGGCAACTGCAAAAACCAAAGAGATTAAAAGGGCAATTGCGCGAATACACACGTTCAACGTTGCTGACCTTAAGGTCAAACAGGTTGGGAAGAAACAATAAATATGGAAATAGATCCAAGAACAGGGTTACCGGTTACGGCGATTGCTTGGGAAGATTTATCCAAAGGGGAACAGAAGATAAAGATAGCGACTGAAAAACGTCGTTATGGCAAGGTTACAACCCTTGTCTCTGGTTTCGACAAGAGCATTGATTTGAAAGCGACAGCGAAATCTTTGAAAGAAGGACTTGCCTGTGGAGGAACTATCCGCAATCAAACGATAGAATTACAAGGAGACCACAAGAAACATGTGAGACTGATTTTAGTTAAAATCGGCTTTTCAGATGAATCTATTGAAGAGTAAAAATGACAGAAAAAAATAAAGCGAAAAACAAGAATGAATTGAAATTTGTAGTTGGGACTAGAGGAAGAACTTTTGAAGGGACTGTTGTTAAAAAGTTTGACCGAAGAGCAGTAGTTGAATTTGATAGGACTGTTAAAATTGCAAAGTATGAAAGATTTATGAGAAAGACAACAAGAATTCATTCAAGAATTCCTGACGGTTTGGAAGTAAATGTTGGAGATTATGTTAAAGTTCAGGAATGCAGACCCTTGAGTAAGATGATTCATTCTATCGTTATCGAAGTTATTAGGCACGCACCTGTAATGGAGGCTAAGGCAAAATGAATAACCGAGCAACCAGTTTGGAAGGAACCCTTTCTATACCCAGAGTTAAGAAAATGCTTGATGATGCTGTGGATTTACTTAGTTTTCTTCCAAAAACTAGAGATAATAAACGCAATACAGTCATAGCTGTTATCTTGGTGCCGGTCATCTATAGACTGGCTTCAGACATAATTGCTAGAAGTGGAAAATCAGAAAGATATCAGAATTATTTAGCAAAAAAAAGAGAAGAAATTAAGACTATAACTAGTTATGGAGGTTTCGTATAAAATGAAAGCATTATCTGCACGCCCAACGAGGGGTCTTAATATTGGAAGCGTTTGTGTTGCAAGTGATAATAGTGGCGCTCGATTAGTTAGAATTGTTGGAGTTAAAAAAGGAAAATCTGGAAAGGGAACTCAACAATATGCTAAAATTGCAGATTTTGTTAAAGTTTCTGTTCGTGCTGGAAAACCAGATATGAAAGGTCAGGTTTTTGATGCAATAATTATTCGTCAACGCAAGAGTTATAAAAGAAATACTGGCGAGAGAGTTATGTTTGAAGACAACGCAGTTTGTTTGTTAAAGGATGAAAAAGGAAACCCTAAAGGCACATTCATTAAAGGACCAATATCTAAGGAAGTATTTGAAAGGTGGAAGGCAGTTGCTAAGATTGCCCAATTTGTATTATGACGACTAGAGAAATGGAAGATTTAGAAGGAATTGTTGGAGGAACAGTTTATTCTAATTTGAATATAGATATTACAGGTTTTCTTAATGAACATGTTAGATTTACATTGGAAAAGGATGGAACTAGGAAATGTGTTGTATTAACTGGAAAATATATTCCTCCGATACAAAATGGGTTGTATGCTGAAGTAAAGGCTATTAGAACAAAATTTCCTGGTCAAGACCGAGATACTTTTTTAGCCAAATATTTATGGTTAAAACATTCTAAACAAGAAAAGGAGCTATTTGAGTATTGTGATTTAACATGAAAACTTTATTTAACACATCATGGAAGGCAAGCCGACAGCCCAGAAAACAACGCAAATACAGACATGAAGCTCCCTTACACATAAGGCATAGGTTTTTAAGTGCACCTTTATCAAAAGAATTGCGCAAGAAATATGGTATGCGTAGTTTACCTGTGAGAAAAGACGACGAAGTCGTCGTTATGCGCGGAACATTTGCGAAAAAGAAAGGAAAAGTTCTTAAAGTGAATGTTAAAACGAGCAAAGTCGCTGTTGAAGGGATTACTCGAAAAAAAGCTGACGGCACAAAATTAAATGTGCATTTAGACCCGAGTAAAATTCAGATAGTCGCGTTGAAGCTCGATGACTTGCGACGCATTACGCAAAAGCGTAAGGACGGCGAGTCGAAGAAATCGGAGGAAAAAACCAATGCACCAGACAAGAAATGAAGTTATAAGAGCCTTACCTCTTCCAAGAAAGGGGACTAAATATGTGGCTTGTGCCTTGCGCCATAATTCTAGTTGTGTTTCTGTTGTAGTTGCGATTAGAGATATGTTAAAGCTTGCAAACACAAGTAATGAGGTTAAGGGAATGGTTCATAATAAGGCTCTAAAAATTAATGGTAAACCTGCTAAGGATTTGCATGACCCAATCAATTTATTTTCTATTTTCAATGCCGATAAAACTTATAAGTTAAATATTTTGCCAACTGGAAGATTTGTTTTTGAAGAGACTAAAGATAATACTAAAACGTTAAAAATTGTTTCAAAGACTGCAGTAAATAAAGATAGCTTTCAATACGGATTACATGATGGAACAAATATTGCAAGTAAACAAAAGTTCTCTGTTGGAGATACTTTAAAATTGAATTTTGAAAATAAAATAATTGAACATATCACTTTTGAAAAGGGAAAGAAGGTTTTTGCATTTTCTGGAAGCAACATAGGAAAAATTGGAAGAGTGGAATCTGTAAATGATAATAAAGTTACTGTTAAATTTGAAAAGGCAGGTATTGTGCTCAATAACGCACAACTTATCGCAATATGAGCATTAATATTATGAGGGCTCCTAAGATTGCAAGGGTCGTGTTAAGCGCAGGAGCAGTTGATAAAGATCTTGAAAAAGCTAAGAAACTTATTGAGTTGATAAGTGAAAAGAAAGCTCAAATTACTAAATCTGGAGCCAGAACAAGAATTCCTGCTTTCGGTGTAAGACCTAAGATGGAGCTTGGCACCAGTGTAACCCTTAGAGATGAAGATGCTATAGAAGTTCTTAGAAAACTTTTAGGGGCTATTGATAATCGACTTAAAGTAACGCAGATAGATAAGAATAACTTCTCATTTGGAATTCCTGAATATATAAATATCCCAGGTATGAAGTATGTTCGTGAAATAGGGATTAGGGGATTTAATGTGACTGTGGTTTTTGAACGTCCTGGAGTGAGAGTTAAGAAACGTAAAATAAAACCTGGAGCAATTCCTACTAAGCAACATGTTTCTCCAGAAGAGATTATAGATTATATGAAAAAAACATTTAAAACTGAGGTGACAGAATGAAAGATGTATCTTCAAAAATAGAAACTGTGAAATGCGTTGAAGCCAATGAGACAGATTTGTCTGCAATATTTGAATTTTCATCACAAGAAACATTTGGATTAATAACTAAAATTAATGGTTCAAATGTAAGAATAATGTTTAGAGAGCTAGATGGAAGGATAAGGGTAATAAATCCTCTTAGACATGAATTTGCTGTTGAGGGAAGGGAATGTATTTTAGGAGTAGGAGTAAATGGAGTTGTTTATGAAAAAAATGATAAGAGATTTGGAAGTTACAATTATTTGCTAACGGGAGCTGGACTATGACCGCAAGCGATTGGAACAAAGTATTAAAGCAGTTGAAGAATAAACCAGTTATAGCCAAGAAATTCTTAAAGTTTAATAAGCCTAAAGATAGAAAAACGGGGATTGCTGCGCAGAAATGCAAACGTTGCGGACGTTTTGGAGCACATCTTAATCAATACGACTTACATTTATGCAGACATTGTTTCCGAGAAATTGCGGAGGAAATCGGATTTAAAAAATACAATTAACATGAGTCAAGATATTGTTTCAGACGGTTTAAATCGAATAATGAACGCTAAACTTGCTAGCCAGGACAGCATTACATTAAGATATCATTCAAAATTCCTTCAGAATATTTTAGCTATTGGAAAATTGAAAGGATATATCTCAGAGTACTCTGTAACTCTAAAAGGATTATTTGTGGGTTTTGGTAAATTAAATAAGTGTAAAGCAGTTAAACCTCGATATATTGTTAAAGTAAAAGATATAGACAAATATATTCGAAGATATCTTCCTGCGAGGGGAATGGGTGTGTTAATTATCTCAACAAGTAAAGGATTGGTTACTCATCAAACTGCTTTAGATAAAAACCTTGGAGGAAGTATAATCGCATACTTTTACTAATATGAAACAAGTTTATGAAACCAGCGTTGCAATTCCAGACGGGATTAAATGTAAGTTTTCTGGTATTTTACTTGAATGTTCAAAAGGAAATACTCAACTATCTAAGATTTTTGAAACCCCTGGATTGATATTATCTATTGATGAGAAAGAAATATTGATTAAATGTAATAAATCTAATAGAAAGAGTCTTGCAAACGCACATTCTTATGTATCACACATAAAAAATATGTTTCAAGGATTAAAAGAAAGATTTGTATACGAAATGGAAATATGCAATGTACACTTTCCGATGACTGTAAAGATTGAAAAGGATAAAATTGTAATTACTAATTTCCTTGGTGAGAAAGTTCCTAGAAGTGCTAATATTTTACCAGGTGTGGAAGTTAAGATTGAAGGAAATAAAATAAAAGTTTCGAGCGCCGATGTTGAAAAGGCTGGGCAAACTGCCGCTAATATTGAGAAAGCTTCTGCAGTAACAAATAAAGATAGACGTATTTTTCAAGATGGTTGTTTTATAACTAAGAAACCGGGGGTCAATATATGAAAATTTTACAAAAATTTCCAACAACAGAAACTTTC
>JBBTAL010000122.1:0-2148 GCA_038044225.1 Nanobdellota archaeon | reverse complement strand
TCATTTTAATAGCTTGGACATGGAATAATAGGGTTTGGTCCACTTTCCCCTCCATATAATCTTATGATGGATGCTTCTATGCATCTTTCTAAATGTTGAAGTTTTATGATTTTACCACTTATTGAAAAATATGCTTTACTTAATTCGCTTCTTCCAAGTTGCCTGGCTATTTCATCTATTTGTACTCGTTCCGAATCACTCGGACCTGAATTTGCAATTAAGTCTAAAAGACTTTTCATCTTTTCGGTTTTTTCTTCGTTTGTCATAGATATTGTTGATTTTATGCCTATAAATAAAATCGTGTTAGAAATATTCCTATCGGAATATTTATATATCTTGTTTGATTTTGTGTTTTATGGTTTTTGATATAACTCAACTGCGTAAAATACGTAAACAGCTTGATATGACTCAACATGCTTTTGCAAAGGAACTAGGAATAAGTCAATCAATGGTTGCCAAAATTGAATCTGAGAAACTTGATCCCACTTACAGCTATGTTAAGATGATTGAGGATAAAATTATGCATTTGACTAGAAAAGAAGAGAAAGAGGCTAAGGATATAATGAATAATAAAGTGATTTTTGTCGGAAAAGAGGATTTAGTTTTGGATGCTATTAAGCTTATTAATTCTAATGGTATTTCACAAGTGCCTGTTGTTGAAAGAGGTAATGCTATTGGTTTAGTTAGTGAAAGTTCTATTTTAAGCGGAAGTATTGATGAGATTGGAAAGAAAAGAGTTTCTGAAATTATGACTGAAAGCCCGCCTATTATTGATAAGCATGCGAAACTTGAAGTTATTATTCAATTATTAAAATTTTATCCTATTTTACTTGTTAAAGAGATTGGAAAATTAGTCGGAGTTATTACAAAAGCAGATGTAATTAAGTGTTTGAAGTGAATTTGCGTTAAATTTAAATACTACTTGGTAGTATTAAGTAGTATGGAAAACATTAGCTTGAAACTTGAAAGGAACTTTTTAGATGCTATAATAAAAGTTATGCGAAGGCATAATTATACGACTAAGACTGAATTTATTCGCGAGTCTATACGCGATAAAATACGAAGGCTTGAGGAGAAGGAGATACTTGAAGATAAAGATATGATGGCTCAAATTAGAGCGAGCGAGAGAAATAGAAAAAAAGGAATAAAATACAAACTAAATTATTAGTATATTTTATGAGTTCCTATGGCTTCAATTAATATTTCTTTTACTGATTCATCTATTAAATAAATCATTCTTATATTTGAGCCTAACCAACAACCCCATTTACCCTTTAGTCTCCCATGTAATGGATGAGCCCCATTTGCTTTTCTAGGGTTTTCTTTTAATCGGTTTAATTTTTCTGGGATGTCTTGTCTTAATCTGATATATCTTTCTACATCGTTTTCTGTTTTTTTAGTTAATGTGAATATTTCGTACATTTTTATTACAATCTTAGTTGTTTTTACTATATAATTTTTTCTATAGCTAAAGAAATAAATAATTGGGCAAACTTGTATTTCTTTCGCTAGATAGTCAAGGCACAACTACTCAATTCTCAGTGTCCTTGACTATAATTGCAAAAATTATTAAACTCTCGTTCTCTTTGATATTTATGAAGAAAATGACAGAGGAAGAAGAGATACTTAATGATAAAGATATGATGGAACAACTTAAAGAAAGCAAGAAAAATAGAAAAAAAGGTAAAACTTGGGAATTTAAATATTAAATTTTTAACTTTGTTGCTCTTATTTCATTACTAAATCATACTTTTTTGTCTGTAAAACTGCATTTTATTCAAGCAGTTTAACATACACAATTATTTAAACTAAGAATTGTATTGTAAAACTAATTATTTGAAAGGAGGTATGAAAAAAAAGAAAAAATGGTTCTTGATTTTGCAAAAGAAGCAATTGCTAATGCCTCGACACACAGTATTAATTTTGATGAACTTCGAGCTGGAAAGGCCAACATCAAAGTATTTGGTGCTGGAGGTGCTGGTTGTAACACAATCACTTGGTTATTTAACAAAGGGATTAATGGAGCAAACATTTATGGCATTAACACTGACGCGCTTCACTTGAGCATCACTAAAGCTGACGAGAAAATCCTTATTGGTAAGGAATTGACTCGTGGACTTGGTTGTGGTGGTTATCCTGCAAAGGGTA
>JBBTAL010000121.1:0-5759 GCA_038044225.1 Nanobdellota archaeon | reverse complement strand
GATTAGAGATTTAGATTTATTTGTTTTAGTAATAATGTTTATATGCTGACTAATCTTTAACTAAATATGTCATCTCACCTAGGAGATTCTGAGAGTGAGCCTTTGAAAGTTAGAAAGGGACTTATTTCTTGGGTGTTTGATAATTCTATTTGGGTGGGTTCTTTAATTTTACTTTCACTTTATTTTTTATCTCCTTCACCTATTGATAGAGTTTGTAAAGAAGATAGGCGAATGACTGAGATATTTGAAAGAGTCAGAGGAATTGCAAATACTGATAGATGTGATGGGACATCTTATAATGAATGGAAAAATGTTTACGAAAGTCTGGGTTTAGAAAATACGGATATGATGGGAAGAGATATTAGTTATGGAGATTTACAAAGGTATATTTCGATGTCTGAAAGTGTGTTGTCTAGGAGATAGTAATTATTTAAATAGCTCTTTATATTTGAGTTTTCATGAAAGATATGTCTAAAGAAATATTGGCTTATGCACTTCAGAATGCTATTGAGCACGGTAAAGCTGATGTTGGTCGTGTATTAACTAAATTGTTTCAGCATGGGCTTGACAGAAAAGAAATTCCTCTTGTTATGAAATTAATTAACGAGACTGTGGAGAAAGTTAATTCATTGAATGAAAAAGAAAGGCAGAAATTATTTGATTCTGTTGAAGGCGTTGTTGTGAAGCATGACCGAACTGAGACTTATGAGCTGGATGAGTTGCCTGAGTCTCCTGTTGGAAAGAAAATGGTTTTACGCCTTGCTCCGTTTCCTTCTGGCGCATTGCATTTAGGAAATGCTAAGACTTTTTTATTGAATGCTTTATATGCTGAAAAATATAATGCAGATTTGTTTCTTGTAATGGATGATACTATTGGAAGTGCAGAAAAAGTTCTTATGAAAGAAAGTTATGACTTGATTCCTGAGGGGTTTAAGTGGCTTAACGTGAAATATAAAAAAACTTATTTTAAATCTGATAGACTGGAAATTTATTACGAGTATGCTGAAAAGTTAATTGAGATGAACAAGGCTTATGTTTGTTATTGTAAGACTGATGTTTTAAGGCAGAATCGAGCTGATGCGAAAGAATGTTCTTGTAGACAGTTTCCAAAAGGAATTCAACATGCTCGATGGAAGGAGTTGTTTAAGCCTTCGGTTGCCGAGGGAGATGCGTCTTTACGATTGAAGACGGATATGGAACATCCTAATCCTGCTTTTCGTGACCGTGTTCTTTTTAAAATTGCAGACAGGTCTCATCCTAGAGTTGGTACTAAATATAGAATTTGGCCTACGCTTGAAATGTGTTGGGCAGTGGACGACCATTTGCTGGGGATTACTCATATTATTCGCGGGACTGATTTAATGATTGAGAGCGATATGGAAAAATATATTTGGGATTTATTTAAATGGAAACATCCTATTTTAATTCATTGTGGAAAAGTTAGACTTGAGGGTGTTGGTGGAACTCTATCTAAATCTAAGGCTCAGAAAGAAGTTGTATCAGGACAATTTACTGGATGGGATGACCCTAGAACTTGGAGTGTTCAGAGTTTAGCTCGGCGTGGAATTAAGCCAGAAGCAATTCGCGAATTTGTTAAACGAATTGGATTGAATAAACAAGATATTGTTGTGCCTGTTGATAATTTATATGCAATTAATCGTCAGATGATTGATTCTGAAACAATGAGATATTCTTTTGTTCAGAACCCTGTTAAATTAAATATTGTTGATATGCCTAAAACTGAAAGTGTTTCTGTTCCTATTCATCCAGATAAGCCTGAACAAATGCGAGAGGTTTCTATCGGTAATGAGATTGCTATTTCTTCTAAGGATTTCAATGAGCATAAGGGTAATGAAGTGCGTTTGTTACATTTATTTAATATAACTTTAGGAGATAAAACTCATATTACTTCAGTAGATAATAAGAAAATACCTAAAATAAATTGGGTTTCTAATGGTATTTCTGCGCGTGTTTTGTTAGTTGATGGTTCATGGGTAGATGGATTGGTTGAGCCTGCTGTTTCTAAATTGAAACCGGGAGTTGTTATTCAGTTTGAGCGTTTCGGCTTTGTGCGTTTCGATAGGACTCATGGCGGAGTTGCAGAGTTTTGGTTTGGACATAACTGAGTTTACTGCTTTTTAGAGCTTTCAACTAACTTATCAAAATCTGATTCAAATAATCTATCTTGAACAATACGATATTTTTCAAACTCACTTTCTGCAAATTCTTTTGCAATTTTCATCGTTATTTTTCCAGCATCTTTTAATATTTCTCTTTCGTCAAATTCTAAAAATAAATCTAGTCTCTTTGCCCAGTCTTCCATAGTCATAGGTATTCTTCTCTTCGCTCTTTCTTCTGCTAAATCTAGGTATGCACTTACTATTCTCCCTAATGATTCTAATTCTTCTTTAGTCAGATAATTCTTAGCAATAGATACATCTGTTTTTATGATTTTGCCTTCAGGAGAATTTTTCCAAGAGGTTAGTCCCATATGTTCTCTTTTGTTATCTGCTCTTTTTACAATTAATTCTGGTGCTGTATGTTTATGGATTGCATAATGGAGTTTATTTTGAACTTTTGCAAAGAATTCTTTAGTTTTTTCTGCGTTTTTATCGTAATCTAGACTTGTCGTATAAATATCAGTTACTTTTTGGTAGAAATTTCTTTCACTTAGTCTTATTTCTCTGATTTCAGCTAAAAGTTCATCAAAATAGTTCTGATTTAAGAAATTCCCATTTTCTAATCTTTTTTTATCTAAAACATATCCTTTGATTGCGAATTGTTTTAAAATTTTAGTTGCCCATTGCCTAAATTGTGTTGCTCTTTGTGAATTTACTCGATATCCGACAGAGATAATGGCATCTAAATTGTAAAATTCTATATCTCTTTCTACATTTCTTTCTCCTTCTTTTTGAACTATTAGGAAATTCCTAATAGTTGAATTTTTATTAATTTCTTTGTTATCATATAAACTCTTTAAATGTTCATTAATTGTTGCTACATGAACTTCAAATAATTGAGCCATCATTTTTTGAGAAAGCCATACGGTTTCATCAGCATATTTTACTTCAATAGACTCTTCTCTTGAATTTGAGGTAAATATTAAAAATTCGGCAGTGCTGTTTCTGATTGCTAAATTTTTATTCATTTTTTAGACTCCTTTTTACTGTGAACTAAATAATTACGCATACTTATAAATATTCATTTTTTGATAAATCTATATAATGGTTCTATCAAAATCTATAATGGTTAGAGAAAAGCCAATAAATAAAGTATATCTAAGTGTTGCTTTTGGAGTGAGTCTTTCTACAGTTAGTTGTCCTTTTTTGATTGATTATTCTGTCTCTGACCATTTTTATAGAGAGAGTTCTTTTGACGAAGTCAGATTGCAAGAAAATCCTTTCCCCTATGTTTTAGGAGGAATTTATGTTGGGTTGGCTTTTGCTTGTGGTTTTAATGATAAACTTAAGAGTTCAAAGCCTGTGGCCTTTAGTTCAGAGAATTCTTGTTTCGGAAGAGTTCCGCTTGAAGAGTTGTTAGATGCGGATGAATTGAAGGTTAAGTGATTTATTTACCTTTATTTTCTATTTGTTTCTTCTTTTCAGCTAAATGAAGATAATTTTCTTTCGAAGTAATTGGTTTGCCTATCTTCTGTTCTAACTCTTGTTTAGTGTTTTTTGCAATGGTTCCTCCTTCAATTGCAGATTCCTTGCATTCTTCAAACCCTTCTGAATCTTTTGATATAGTTATATCTGCAGTTGCTTTTTCTCCAATCATTGTGAGAATTAATTCCCAGTCAGTCATGTGGTCTCTTAGATTCTGATTATTTTTATTTAGGCTTTTGAATTGTTTATACTCTTGGACTGTTTTGTTGAATGTGGCTTTAGTAATTTCATTAGTTAGAATTGCAAAATCATTTTCTTTTTCTACGCCACGGTTTTTCCATTCGTCTGTTAAATCTTGTCTGATTGCTATTCCTCTTAACCTCTTGTCTATCCAGTCTTTAGGATAGCCTTTCATTTCGTAATATTTCTTTACTCTGTCTTGGGCTAATTCAGGGTTTTCTATTTCTTGAATTCTTTCATATCCTACTTGGGCAAGCCATAGTTTGAAAGGTTCTGCCTTGGGAGATGGAATTGATTGTATTAGCCTAAAGAGTGTTTTCGTATTTGCACAATCAGTTTCATAGTACTTGCTATCTGAAGACATGAGCTTCAGTTGTACGATTTTATCGTACAACTCAAAACCTTCTTCTTTCAGTCTTGCTTTCAAGTCTGCCCAATATCTTCTAGGGATAGTGCTCTCCGTCAAGACTTCAACTACATCAATTATTGAAAAATACCATTCTTCATTGTGCCATATTCTTCTTATCTTTTTATCTTGAAATACGACTAATGCTTCTTTTTTATCCATATTTACTTATTAGGTTAAGTTAATTTTAGTTTATATATTTTATAGTGGTTTGTATTTTCGAAGTTTAATGTCTTTAATATAGTGGATAAATATAGACGAATAATTTATAAACTCATTTGGTATTTGACTTATGTAAAGGAGGTTTATGAGAATGTTGAATAAAAATAGAAAAGGAGTAAGTGAAGTAGTTGCTAATGTCCTCATAGTTCTTCTGGTTATTGTCGGAATTGCAGTCATATGGTCCGTTGTAAAGCCAACTGTTGATAAGGGTTCACAAGGAATAAAGACTGGAGCTGAATGTTTGTCGCTTTCGTTGGAGCCTGTGAGTTGCACACCTGTTACTTGTGCTTCATTGACTGCTGCAGGAGCAACAGTTTGTAGCGGTGTTGGATGTAGTTGGAGTGGTACTTCTGTTGCCTGTACAGGTACAACCGTTAATAAAACGATTGTAGTTAAAAGAAATCCTGGAGCTGGAACATTTGAGAGCGTTGAATTAGTTTTCAGTGATGGAACTAATAGCGGAAGTGTTTCTGCAACGACTAGTTCTACTAGTCTTGGTGAGCTTTCTACTGCTACTTTGTTGAAGAGTATACCTGCTTCGATAACTGGAGCTTCTAAGACAGTTAATGTTGTTGCAAAAACTGCTGGGCAATTGTGTCCTCCTCTTTCAGTGCCTGTTAGTTGTACTTAATTAGAATTTAATTTTAATTAATTTTTTCTTTTTTTTAATTTTTTCTTTTTTTGAGTTGGGAAACTCTTGGTTTCTGTTAAGTTAGGTGTGAGATTTTACAAAATACTAAACTTAATTTTTAACAACTCTTGGAAAACCGTGCTTTGTGCCCCAGTTAAATGGGTCTGATTTCCATTCTGTTAGCATTTTTTCTTGTTCTTTGCTGATGCGGTTTTTTTCCTTGCCTACTTCTATTAAAGTATTGTTATGATTAGGATTAATGACGAGTATTATTTATAAACCTGTTAAGGTTGTTTAATTTATGGATAAAAGAGGGATTAGTTCTGTTGTGACTTTGGCGTTTATTCTTCTTGGAACGATTATAGGAGTAGTTTTACTTTGGGTTTTTGTTAATAAAAGTATTGGAAGCGGTGGAGGGGTTATTGATACTGATTGTTTGACTTTGAATTTGGAATTGACTGGATGTAATGTTAATAGCTCTTGCAGTTATGCTGCTGGAACTGCAGTATATGAGGCACAAATGTTAGTTAAAAGAAATGTTGGGCGGGGAAATGTAACTGGTTTGAGATTTATATTTGAAAATTCTGCCGGAATCAAGAAGGCATATGATGAGATTTTAAGTGGTCCAGATTTACATCTTGGAGAATTGGAGAGT
>JBBTAL010000120.1:0-3679 GCA_038044225.1 Nanobdellota archaeon | reverse complement strand
AGCTTGGAAAGAAATAGAAGAAGGAAAATATGTTAAAATGAGTGTTGAAGATTTTCTTAAAGAAATGAAAACTTGGTAAAATGGTAAAAGAGGTAATAAGAACTCAAAAATTCATTCAACAAGTAAAAAAGATTGATGGAAGTTATATTGAAAGAATACAAAATCTAATTACTAAAATAATAGAAAATCCTGAAATAGGAAAACCAATGAAATATGACCGAAAGGGTATAAGAGAAGTTTATATTAATCCATTTAGACTAGCTTATAGCTACGATAAATCAACAGAAATTCTATATTTATTAGAGGTCTATCATAAAGACAAGCAATAATTTTTATACCATCTACATCTAATAATATTATGCAAACAGTCTTTATTACCGGAGTCAGCAGAGGCATAGGTAAAGCCTTAGCAGAAAAATTCTTATCAAAAAATTATGATGTAATAGGAACGTCAACCTCTGGAAAAGCAGATATAAAACACAAAAATCTAACACTTCTTAAACTAGATTTATCTTCCTCGAAAAGTATAGAAGAATGTGTAAAAGATTTCAAGAAACTAAATAAAAAAATAGATATTCTAATTAACAATGCGGGCATATGGTCTGGTCAAGAAGATAATCCTCAACGGTTAGATATGAAAAATTTAAGAAATGTTCTAGAAGTAAATTTGTTTGGGACAATAGAATTAACTGAAAAACTTCTCGATTCAATAAATAAATCTGGAAAAATAATAAACATCTCCTCAAGTGCAGGTTCATTAAACAAGATTTATCACGCAGATTACCCAGATTACAGCATATCTAAAGCAGCCTTAAACATGTATACTAGAACTTTAGCAATCAGATTGAATCAAAAAAACATCCTAGTTGCTTCAATTCATCCAGGATGGGTCAAAACAGACATGGGTGGGAAAGAAGCAGATATTTCTCCAGAAGAAGCAGCAGAAGGTATTTATCAGAGAATTATTACCCTAAAAGAAACAGGAAAGTTCTGGTTTAAACAAGATAAATTCCCCTGGTGAGAACATGCAAAAACAAAGCTTTTTAAGCTCCAATTATTCTTATTAACTATATACTCCCCGGTATTGCCTCGGCGAGACCGGGTTTTATTCCTAAATATTTATAACTTGAAGATTATTCTAATATAAATGAAAGTTGTTCTATTTATAGACGGAAGTAATTTCTATCATGGTCTAAAAAGTATTTATGGAGAAGATAAGAAGTTATCTCTATTTAATTTCTTAAAATTTGGAGAATTATTATCTGGAAAGAGAGACCTACTCAGAATATTTTATTATAATGCTTCTCTTGATTTTAGTGATAACGAAAAGAAATATTGGAATCAACAAAGATTTTTTGAAAGAATAAAAAATACTGAAAAGGTTAAGTTGATTCTCTCAAGACTTCAAAAAAGAAAGATTAAAGGAACAAATGAACATTACTATGTAGTCAAAGGAGACGACATTCATCTTGCAGTAGATATGGTAAAAGGAGCATATGAAGGAACATTTGATGTTGCAATTTTAGTTTCTGGAGATGGAGACTTTATTCCTGCAGTGGAAATTATTCAAGAAAAAGGCAAAAGTGTAGAAAATGCTTACTTTAAACAAAGTCTTTCATGGCATTTAAAACAAGAATGTGATAAATCTATTAAATTAACAAAAGAAATGTTGGATACATGTTTTGATGAAGAAGCTAAACAAGAATTTGATGAGGCAAAAAAATAACATGTTCATAGACGTCCACTGCCACTTAGATAAAATAATTGAAGAAGGAGTTAGCGCAGAGCAAGCAATTAAAAATGCAAATGCAAAAGGAGTAAATATAATCATAGTTAACGGCACAGACCACGAACAAAATATAAAAGTTTTAGATTTAGCAAAAAAGCATGAAGAAGTAAAAGCAGCCTTAGGAATTTATCCTTTAGACGCCCTAGAATTATCAGAATCAGAAATAGATGAAGAAATAAAATTCATAATGGAAAACAAAAGAGTAGTTGTAGCAATAGGTGAGGTCGGCCTAGACTTAAAAGAAGAAGAGTTGCATAAGACATTAGATAAACAAAAAATAATCCTGGCAAAGTTTGTAAATCTAGCAATTAAACTAAATAAACCAATAATAGTTCACTCAAGAAAAGCTGAACTACACACAATCGAACTTCTAGAACAGCTAAAAGCGAAAAAAGTAATAATGCACTGCTTTTCAGGCAAAATGTCTTTAGTAGACAGAATAGTAGTAAACGGCTGGTCTTTAAGCATTCCAGCAAACGTAAATTACAACCAGCAATTCCAAGACGTAGTAAAACGAGTTCCCCTCCAAAGTTTATTATGTGAAACGGACTCCCCGTTTCTACACCCTTTAAAGGAATGGCCAAACGAACCCTCAAACGTAATATACAGTTACAAGAAAATAGCGAAAATTAAAAGCACCTCATTAAAACAAGCAGAACAAGAAATAGAAAGTAATTATTTGAGGTTATTTGAACAATAGACAGTAATAAATAGCCATTATATCTTAATATACAATGAATAAAAAATGGATTGTGGCATTGTTAATAATTCCAGTAATTGTATTGCTAATCCTAAATACCACCTTCATTTTAGCAGCAAGCTATTCAAAAGATGACTCAAAAGAAAAAAATTATATTAAATCATCAAACGAAAATGATAATTTTGAAGATGAAATAGAAGACGATTATGAAAGAGATATTCCAATAACTGGAACTTCCCTCGAAAGAGCAAGTAAAGTTGCTCTCAATTATATTGGACAAGGTAGAGTAACAGGCACAGAAATAGGAGACGAAGAAGGCTACTATGAAATTGAAATAACAACAAATAATGGAAATCAGGTTGATGTCCATTTAGACAAAAACTTCAAAGTAATTAGTACAGAATGGGAAGACGACGAAGATTAGATTTATTAACTTCTTTAAATAAAATAACTCATGGACATAACAACAATAATAGGTTGGCTTGGAGCATTCTTGCTTCTGTTAGCATACTTCCTCTTAATCCATAAAAACTTAACCTCAAGGTCAAAAATGTATCAATGGATGAATATTTTAGGAGCCCTACTCTTAGGAGTGAGCACATTTACAACAAAATCATATCCAGCATTCTTAACAAATATAGTATGGGTTATAATAGGCTTATATGGCATATTCCATATAATAAAATACAACAAATCAAAAAATAAAGTCCGCCCTCATCCATGAAATCTCGAGTTATAATTAATATTATAGGAATTATTTTTCTAGTCTTTGGAATTGCAGCAATAATAAACACAATTCTAAATATAGAAAAAGGATTTGCACCGATTCTCTGGTTAAGCTATGTTTGCCTCATATTGTTAGCAATAGGAATCCTAAAAAAAGACTCGAGTCTTATAGCAAGCCAGATAGCGATAATAGGAATACCTTACATAATATGGAATATAGACTTTTTCTATAATCTAATAAGCGGAAACAGTCTTTTAGGAATAACAGATTACTTATTCAAATCAAACAATATTATAGATAAAATAATAAGTTTACAGCATATATTCAATCTGCCATTAAGCCTAATAGCCTTACATTTAATCAAACTAAAAAGAACAGACTTCTGGATAATCGGCACAATACAAATAACAATAGTCTTCTTAATTTCAAGACTAACAACAACATATAAAGAAAATGTAAACTG
>JBBTAL010000119.1:0-1732 GCA_038044225.1 Nanobdellota archaeon | reverse complement strand
GAGAAAAGTCTGATAGAAAAGAAATGTCAAGAGTTAAAAGAAGTAAAATTAGAACATATCCTCCAGAGATAAACACTTACTATGCAGGATGTGATGAAAAAAGTGAAGATCAAACGCACCAATATAGTAAGGAAAGGAGTCAAAGAGAAAGATATAGAACAATTGAGTTCATGCGAGAACGGCTAGTAGAGATGCATGATAAATATCACCCTCAAGCAATATTTGTTACTCAAACAAGTGCCACCTTATATGGTTGGACAATTAAAGAATTATGGAAAAAAGTGTGGCCTAATGAAAAAGTTCCAAAAATTTTTACAATAAATATAAAACCCATAATCGAAAATCATCTCGGTGAAAAGTTAACTGGAAAAGAAGATGGATTTAAAGAGTATATCAGCCACCTAGAAAGTTTTGCTGAAACGGTAAGAAAGGGAGAATTGAGCTCGCTATATGATGAAGTAGAATTTAGGAATCTTGCAGGCCCTGATTGCTGGAAGAGATTTCCAACAAATTATGATAAAGTTAGAGTAGTATTAGATCAAGTAAGAAGCCCTACATACACCGTACATTCGGCAATTCATCAAGTAATTAATCCAAATTGGCCAGAATTTAAAAATGCAAAAAGAAAAATAGAAGAAAATCTCAAAAAATACCATATTTCTGGAAATGTTTGCGTAGTTGATGAAGGTCCAGTAGATTTTAATGAGTATCTTTCTACAGGTAAAACTTTAAGTATTGCAGAAAAAGTACTAAATAAAGTAGTAAAAAAGAAGATAGGAGTGATAGGACTATCAAGAGGCCATGATACTTCATTTAAAAAAGCAAAAAATGGCCCATGGAGAAGAGATGAAGATAACGAAAAACATAGAAGTGTAAATTACAGAAGAGTAAATACTCCTGAAGAAAGAAAAAAAGCTCAAGAAATGATTGAAATCTATAAACAATTTGGCAGAGAACTGGGAGAAGAAACAATTCAAGAACGAAAAAAGAAAAAAGACCTGGAGCAACACCTCTCAGCAATAATAGGAGCAGGAGGAATTATCGCAAGTTTATTTTTTCTTAGCCCAAAAATCACAGGCAATGTAATCGGACTAAGCAAAACATCTTCAGATTTAACAGGCATATTCTTATTTATCTTAGGTCTAACAGGATTATTTGTTTATATTAAACTAAAATCACAACTCAAATCTCAAAACCGTGATGCCCAACATCCATATATGCTCTAGGAACCGCACCAACATCAACATTCACAACATCCCCATTATTATTAACATCAAGAAGAATATGCCCCTCTCGATAATAACCTCTTCTTAATGTTCCATTAAAATTAAATTTCAAATATTCAATATGCCCCTCTCTCACAACCCTATCTCTCGAGAACATTGCTCCAAAAATAGCATTTCTAAACTTCTCCAAATCATCTCCAGAACATTTTACAGCATCTTCCAACTTAAAAATAAGATATTTATCTTCATAAGTCATTGTAATTTCTTACTAATATACTCTACCAAATCAATTATCTTAACCCTCTCTTGCTTCTCGGTATCTCTATCTCTAACAGTTACAGATTTATCTTTAATAGAATCATAATCTATAGTTACAGCAAAAGGCGTTCCAGAAATCATACTTCTTAAATATCTCTTACCAATACTTCCAGAAGCATCATATTCTGCAATAAAATCCTTGCTCAAATTACCATAAATCTTCTCAGCAATCTCAATCAATTCAGGCT
>JBBTAL010000118.1:0-5234 GCA_038044225.1 Nanobdellota archaeon | reverse complement strand
CCCAATCCATCCAAATATGTTTTTTTTCGATAGGTTTTTTCAAAATTATCCCTTGCAAACTCGTACACCTGCTCAAAGCAACATAAACCTGTCCATGAGTAAACGTCCCATTTCCAATATCGACAATTATCTTATCAAATGTTTTACCTTGCCCCTTATGAATTGTTACAGCCCAAGCCAATCTTATCGGATATTGTGTAAAAGAACCCATAATTTCAGACTCAAGTCTCTGTAACGCTTTATTAAAATTAAATTTAGATAAATCCCATTTATTTTTTCCAACATCAACAATATTTCCATCAGATAATTTAACTTTCATAACAACTTCCTTATCATCATTCTTAATCGAAATTACTTTTCCAACAGTCCCATTAACCCATCTTCCAGTCTGGTCATTATTTAAAAGCATTATCTGTGAACCTTCTTTTATTTGTAATATCTCTGAAGTAGGCAGATAAGAGGTATCAAAATCTCCTTTTATCTTACCTTCAAAAGTATAAATTTTAGAACTCAATTTTCCAAGCTCTTTATTATTAATTTCATCAGAAAGCTGATTTGTAGTAGTAAGATAAATAAAAAAATCATCATGAGAAGGTTCAAAATTTGGGTTTAATCTCTTATTTAGTTCTCTTAAATCATAAGAAGTTACAGATTTATTTCGAATGGCATTTAAAATATTAATAAACTTTTCATCTGTCTGCCTATAAATCTTTTCAAGTTCAATCAACTCAATCTTAAATTTATTAAAAACATGAGAATCAAAAAAGTAAGGACTCTTATAATGAGTCTTAAAAATCATTTTTTCATTTCCCTTTACAACAGGAGGTAATTGATAAAGGTCTCCTATAAATATCATTTGGGTTCCGCCAAATAACTCATTTTTATTTTTCCCGTTTAATCTCAAAAATTTATCCACGCAATCCAACAAATCTGCCCTCACCATAGAAATCTCATCAATAATAACAGCATCAAGATTTTTGTAAATATCTGTCCCAAAATTATAAACCTTTTTTACTTTGTCAAGAGTAATCGTCGGTTTAAATCCAAAAAAAGAATGAACTGTCTGCCCCTTCACATTTAAAGCCGCAACCCCCGTAGGAGCGAGAACAACAACCTTCTTTTTAGTATTATTTACAAAATAATTAAGCAATGTAGATTTTCCAGTTCCAGCTCTTCCAGTTATTAAAACATTTTTTGAGGTATTTTCTAAAAGATTCAATGCTAACTTGAACTGCTCATTGATTTCTATAGGCTTAGATAAAACAACCATGTAACTAAATAATTTGAAGGATTATAACTATTTGTGTATCACGATTCAGCTAAAACTTAATTGTGATCAAGACCAAACTCAAGAGTCAAAAAATTATCTTTTATAGAATACTTCCTCAAAGGCAAATTTATCTGCAAACTATTAAAATAAACTTTTTTACTGCCTACAGCCTTAACTTCATACCCAGATTCAACTTTAGAAACAAAAATATCATCTACTTTATCAACGCCAGGAGTAGCCAATTCATAAATCACCCTATCACTTAATCTACGAACTTGAGCCTTAGCTTGTCCACGAGGAAGCTTAATCATCCTTTCACGTTGATCATCACTAATCACACGAGGCTTAACTTCCTGAGCCTTAGGATGCCTATGCATATGAGGTCCTATCTTAATCTGAATCCCATTAGGCAACATACTAATCTCCGGTTTAGAATCTCCAAAATCAATTTTTTCACCATCTAAATTCTTAAGCTGATTTTCCATCATCTTCATCACATTATTGAAAATAGCACCCATAACTGAATTGTTCATATCCACTCCTCCCCCTCCAATTAAAGGAGCCCCTAAAACAGAATCATTCTTTCCTAACATCCCAAACTCTCGCATATCCGCTTCAGGATTTCTTAAATCTAATTTGCAATAAGGACAAAAGCTATATTCTTCTTTCAGCTTACCCTCACACCTCTGACACTTTTTACTTGAAAACATAATAGATATTAGTAATTCAAACCTTTTAAAATGTTCGCATCGAATAGTTATTTCTTCCCAACCCTATTCATCAAATGTGGCTGCCAATGTGACAACTGCTTCAGCCAAACAACAGCAGAATTAAATGATTTAACAGGATGCGAAACTTCAAAATGCAATCCTTTAAAATGCGTAGGATTTTCTTCACGCAACTTAGGCAAAAAGTAAAGAGCGGTAAATATCATAAAAGCAGAAGACAGTATAAATGCAAAAAACATAGGATTAATAAATTTAATATTTGAATACTCAACAATCCATCCACCTATAGAACTACCAGCCAATATTCCAATACCAACAAGCAAAGCAGTATATGCAAAACAAAATCCTCTTTTTTGAGGAGAAGTAGAATTATAAGAAAAGTTGGTAGTCCCTATAACAAATGCTGCATTAGCCAATCCAGACACAAGTCCAGGAATTAAAATAAGCAAAACAGGACTATCCAAAACAACCCAAAGCAAAGGAATTATAGGAAATAGAAAAGAACCAATATAAATCAACTTTAAATTACCATATCTATCTGAAAACTTCCCAGTAATCGAAGCAAATAATAAATAAAAAACAGTAGAACTCAAAGAAACAATAGTGTAAATAATATAACTAAAATTTAAATCATCAAGCATACGCACGGCAAAAAACGGAGCCGACAACATCATAGCGAAAAAGAAAAATGCTAGAAAAACACTAAATTTCCCGTAATTATCATAGCGTTTCAAGAAAGAAAAGAAAGAAAAGTAAGACTGTTTATTAACTCTAAAATAAGGATTAAATATTTTAGAAGTATAATAAGCAGAAGCTAATCTGAAAGTTATCGCAAGAGCAAAAAGAACTGTAAAACCTAATAGGACATATCCGCGAGTTTTAAACAAATCAAGTAAAAATCCTGCAACAAAAAAAGTAACTAAACCAACTATTCCAGTTATCCTATTTCTAGAAGCAAAAAACTTTCCTTTTCTCTCACTAGGAACTAAATCTCCAAGCCAAGATAACCAAGAAACATATCCTGCACCATAAATAAATGGAATAAATACCCCCCACAAAATAAGCATTATCCAAGGCAGAGTTGATACAAACATTCCTTTCCAAAAAAAGTAAAGTAAAGCAATAACTGGAAGTTGCAACAAAACAATCCAGACTTTAGCATGCATCCAAAGTTTCTTACGTGAATGTTTTTCCATCATCTTACTTCCAACAATTTCTCCAGCAGGGTCAGCCAGTCCATTCAACGAATTTAATAAACCGACATGAAAACTATTTCCCCCAATAGCCAGCAAAAGAGGAGTCAAAAAACCAGAAGACATATTCACACCAATAGACTGCGTGCAACCTTCTTTCATGCTCGTTCGCAAAGCATGTTCTTTAGAATGTTTCAAATACGAAGATTCCTCACTTTCAACAATCTCATTATCATCAACTATCTTTACCATCTCATAAGAACAGAGTAAAAAACATTAATAAACGTTATTAAAGCCTAATTAAATATAAATCAAAACAAATATATACTGTTTCATTAAACAATAAAAAATGGCAAATCATAAATCTAACAAAAAGAATGATTAAAAACAAATCTTCATTGAGAAAAACAGCATTAATTTATCTTATAGCTGGATTAATATAGTAAACGCATTTAATTTTCGTATAGGTTTATGCGTTTACTATTACGCAGACGTATACGGTTATTTAGTGCGTCTGCTATAGTTTATTTTATCGTAGTTAAATTCTCATAATAATTCTACTTAATCTCGGCAACTTTCCTATCATCTTTAACTTTAGAAAGAGCAATAAGACCTAGAATTATAAATCCAGTAACTGCAAGTACTGCAATTCTATATCTACTACTTCCAATTGAAACCATATTTGAAACAATTAATCCCCATACTATCGGTCCAATTAAAGATGAAGCTCTTTCAGCAACACCATAGTAAGCAAAAGCCAAATTATGTTTTCCTTTTGGAGCAACATAACTCATAACCGACCTAGAAACAGTCCAATTAGAACCAAACCAAAGACCCATAATCGTCGTGAAGACAACAAACAAAGTAAAGTTAGTAGCAAGCCCAATAGCAGGCAAAATAATTACCCACCCACAAAGAATAAACATAAGAGTTCTTTTATGTCCAAAACGATCTGCAACTAAACCAGATAATGCACCGCCAATAGCAGAAGTGATTAATATCCCAAGTAAAATATAAGTCTTCATAGTATCTGACACACCCCAAACCTGTTCAAGGAAAATAGAAAAGTTATTAGATGCAGTAAGAATTGCATCATTAAATAAGAAAAAAGCTAAAAGAAACATTAACACGCTATGGTTTAGTAATAAAATTTTAGTCTCTTTTAACATTTCTTTCCATCTTGTTCCAAGCATTAACTTTTCTTTAGGTCTTTGAGGTTCCTTAAAGAAAATAAGCATAGGAAGAGAAAGAATAAAAAAAGCTATAACTGAAGGTAAAAGTGTTTCTGCCCTTGGATTTGCCCCAAAGAAGCTTAAACCTCCAGTAGATAGAGGAAGGACAATCAATAAACCAACAATCTGCCCTAAATAATTCGCACCTATTCCTAATCCGGAAACAAATCCTCTTCTTTCTGATTTAGAAATATCATTCAGCAAAGGCGTGTAAAAAGTGAAAGAAAGCAAATAAAAGTAAAGCCCTAAAGTAAATGTAATAATTGCCCCAATAATATTATTATTTATTGCAAATAAAGCACATGCTCCATAAAACACGGCAGTAGCGATAGTTGTATAACGCAAACCAGTAATTCTTCTCATAAACTTATCAAGCATAACTCCACTAATAGGAGCAGTCAAAAGCAAAATCAATGCAGAAACAGTAAAAGTCAAATTAAAATAAATATCGGCAACCCCCCTATCAATAACTAGCCATTGAGCAAAGTAAAGAAAAAACACAATAGATAAAAGAGAATTTGCAAAATCATAAAGCGCCCAAAGGAAAACGTTCTTTTTAGTCTGCATAAATTATATAAAAAAGAGTTATTAATAAATGCGCCGGCCGGGAATCGAACCCGACTCTTCGACTTGGGAAGCCGAAATCTTAACCGATGGACCACCGGCGCCTAAAGTTAGCAATGACAAGTCTTTTAAAAAGCTAATTACAAATTACAATATGAAAAAGAGTACAAAGAAAAATTGGAAAAATTTCTTCAAATATCTTTGGCTTGTAATTTGGAACATAATAAAAATCCCATATTACATAGTA
>JBBTAL010000117.1:0-4461 GCA_038044225.1 Nanobdellota archaeon | reverse complement strand
ACGAAAAAAATATAATTTATGCTTCTGAAGCAGATATTCTAAATATCTCTCTTTTCGGAATTACAGCAAAAGAATGGAAAGATAAAAATCCTCATTTAAAGGGAAACATTAGAGATTATGCAGATATTTTTCAGCTTGTTTGCCTATCAAATTTAGAAAATCTCAATGCATTGTTTATTAAAGAAGGTCTTAGCAAATATGTCAGGCTAGAAAAATTAAACTTAATGGCCATTGAGCAAATGACAATTCTTACAAAAAGCAAAGAACTAAATAAATTGGAATATAAAAACCAAGGAGATAATCTACTAACCAACCAATAAATCTTATTATCTAAATAAATAATGAAAATCCTTCATTTAACTCTTAAGAAAAAATGGTTTGATGAGATTCTTGCAGGCACAAAAAACACAGAATACAGAGAAATCAAACCTTACTGGACTAAAAGACTCTTAAACAAAGATGGAACTCCAATAAAATATGATTTAATATACTTCAGAAATGGTTATTCTAAAGATTGCAGAAAAATGATTGTAGAATATAAAGGGCTAAATATAAGCAAGGAGTATGAAATTTTACTAGGAAATATTAATAAAACTCTTACAGAACCTTTCTAGTTATCTTTATTATCTAATATTCTCATCAAATCCTTTTCAAGATTCTCAATATTTGGAAATTCCTCATAATGTATTGTGTGAAATCCAGATTTCTTAGCCTGTTCAATATTTGGCAGATGATCATCAATAAACACACATTCCTTAGGCAATAAAGAATGTTTCAAAAGTTCTTTCTTCAATTTATCAAAGGCTCCATCTTGAGACTTCAACATATTAAACTTAAACGAAGTATAAACTTCTTTAAAATCATTATAAATGCCAAACTCAAGATTAGACTCATAATGCTCTTTCTTAATATCAGTAAAAGCAAACAAAATATATTTTTTCTTTAATTCTTTTACAAGTTTTAAAAGCTCATTATTAATTATTTTATGTTTTATATACATCTTTTTATAAAAATCAACCATCTCTTTAGTAATATCAACTTTCGGATTTAACTCTTTAATAAAATCAAAAAAACTTTGACAGTTAAGTTTTTTGGATGATCAAAGTGTTCTGTCAAGATACACTTTGACATCATCAATCTTGGCTTTTCCTATGTTTCCAAGCTTATACAAGTCTATTGCCTTCTCATTTTTCATACCCTCCATCCACACATTATATACAAAACATTACAGAAAACGCAAAAAAATTT
The DNA here is from genome assembly GCA_038044225.1 of Nanobdellota archaeon. Classification (GTDB taxonomy): domain Archaea; phylum Nanobdellota; class Nanobdellia; order Pacearchaeales; family GW2011-AR1; genus SICU01. Next base: position 3,213 of record JBBTAL010000117.1, on the reverse strand, counting down.
CTATCAAAAACCTACTTATATTTATGATTAACAAAATCTTTTAAATTTTTAATAAAAAATAATTATAGATAAAAATTTAAAGGATATAAGATACCACAAACTATGAATTTTAACATAAAACCTGTTTCTGATGAATTGAAAGAAAAGTTACAGAGTATAATAGATTTTAAAACAAAGCCTCTTGGTTCATTAGGAAAACTTGAGCAGGTTGCATTGAAAATTTGCTTGATTCAGAATTCTTTAAAACCAAAATTGATTAAGCCTACAATTATTGTATTTGCCGGAGACCATGGTATAGTTAAGGAAGGAGTAAGCGCTTATCCTCCAGAAGTTACTTTTCAGATGGTTTATAATTTTCTCAGTGGGGGTGCAGCTATTAACACATTTTGTAGGCAAAATGGGATTGATATAAAGATAGTTGATGCAGGAGTTAATTTTGATTTTCCTAAAGATGATAAATTGATTAATGCAAAAATAGGTAAAGGAACTAATAATTTTTTGAATGGCCATGCTATGTCTAAAAAAGAATGTTTAGATTCAATTTCTAAAGGAGCTGAAATAGTTGAGAAAGTAAAATCGGACGGATGTAACATAATTGGATTTGGTGATATGGGGATAGGAAATACATCTTCTGCATCTATTATTATGAGCGCTATTTGTGATTTTCCAATAGAGAATTGTGTTGGTAAGGGCACTGGTTTGAATGACGCAAAAGTTAAAAGCAAGAAAGAAGTTTTATCCAAGGCTTTGAAAAATTATTCAGGTAATAGAGACCCAATTAATATACTTTCTTATTTTGGAGGTTTTGAGATTGCAATGTTGTGTGGAGCTATGTTAAAAGCTGCTGAGCTGAAGATGGTTATTTTAATAGATGGATTTATAGTTAGCTCAGCATTGCTTATAGCTTCAAGACTTTACCATTCTGTTTTAGAATATTGTATTTTTACTCATCAATCTGGAGAGCAAGGGCATGAAAAGATGTTGAAATTTCTTGGTGCCGAACCACTTGTTAATTTGAACATGAGGCTAGGTGAAGGCACGGGAGTTGCTGTGACATATCCTATTATTGAATCAGCAGTTAATTTTTTTAATGAAATGGCTTCTTTTGAGAAAGCAGGAGTCAATAATCGTGAATAAACAAATCCGAAGACTTATACTTGCAATAAGTTTTATGACTATCATTCCAGTTACGAAAAACCATAAATTTAATGAAGAGGATCTTGCATTTTCAACACTTTATTTTCCTTTTGTTGGATTTCTTCTCGGAATGTTATCTTGGGCCATTTTTCTTATTTTATATCCCTATTTATCTCTTTCTGTTACTATATTTTTAATTCTTGCTTTTTTAACATTTATTACAGGAGCATTACACGAAGATGGTTTGGCTGATGCTTTTGACGGTTTTGGAGGAGGTTATACAAAAGCAAGAATCTTTGAGATAATGAAAGACAGCAGAATAGGTACTTTTGGAAGTTTAGGACTAATATTTCTTATACTTGGAAAGTATATCTTTCTTACAGAGATTAATTCAGACCTGATACCAAAAACAATTATGGTGGCGCTTGTTTTAAGTAGATGGTCTCCGCTACCTTTGTTTAAGTTCTTAAAGTAACCTGAAAAAGCAACAGGGACTGGAAAAGCTTTTATTAGTAATATTACAATGATATCTTATTGGTCGCTGATTTTATCAACAATTTTTGCATTTGGTATAGTTTTTTGGTTCTTTAGATTTCAGAGCATTTATCTAATTGGAGCAACCATCTTGCTGACTTTCTTTGGATATTTATTCTTTAAGAAGAAAATAAATGCAATTACAGGGGATTGTGGTGGCGCGATTTTATCACTTTCAGAATTACTTATTTATTTTATTGTCATGATATTATGAGCTCTCAAAAAATTTTCTTATTTAGGCATGGCGAGAATATAGAAGCTTATAGAGGTAAGTATGTTGGGCATTTAGATATTCCTTTATCCGAAAAAGGTAGAAAGCAGGCCCAAAAAATCAATGAATTCATTAGTAAATTAAAAGATCCTATTATTATAACAAGTGATCTCCAAAGAACATTTTCGGGGCTAAATTATTTTATTATGAAGAAGGAAGAACTTAGAGAAATTAATTTTGGTAAATGGGAAGGTTTGTCATGGAGTGAAATTGAAGAATCTTTTACAGAGGAAGCTAGTCTGTTCTTAAAAGATATTGCCATTTTTAATTTTCCTTCTGGAGAATCCTACACAAATTTCTCTAAAAGAGTGATTCCTGAATTTGATAGGGTATTAGATAAGCCAAATGAAAATATTGTTTTTGTAGTACATGCAGGAGTTATAAGGGCTATTATATCGGAAAAATTTAATATTCCATTACGAAAAATCTTTAATTTCAAAGTAGATTATGGAAAATGTACAGTTCTTGAGAGAGTAAATGGCTATTTTAATTTGTTGTCTTTGAATGAAGATATATGTTCTTAAATTGACCGTATAAGAAGCTTAATAAATCACTTAAAGTTGGTAAAATTATGTCTAAGAAAGCTGAAAATTTAGATAAAGAAGAGCATTGCAAACTTATCGAAGATGCTAAAGAATTTTATGATGGGCATGAAATTGAAACCCTTCCAGAAGGATTAAGAAGAAATAGTATGGACCATTACTATCTAAGTGTATATCCCGGATTACAAGAAATGCATCCGATTAAAGAACATCCAGCACATTCAGAGAAGGTTTCTTCTATGTATGTTCATCTTCCATTTTGTAGCAGAATATGTGATTTTTGCAGTTATTTTGTGAAAGGTGTCGGTAATGATAAAAAACAGATTGATAGTTATTTTAGATTATTGACACAGGAATTTGATAATCATCAAAGAGATACAAATTTTAGTTTGGACTATATTTATTTCGGTGGAGGCACTCCTAGTCTCGTGCCTCCTAAAACTCTTGATGCTTTCTTAGGGCATCTTCAAGATAAAGGTGCACTTAGTGATCGTGTTCTAGGGACTGTTGAATTACACCCAGAATTTTTTAAGAATTCTGCGAATGCACAGGATTTCTTTAATGTGATGAAAGAACACGGAATTAGAAGAGTGAGTATCGGTTACCAATCTTCAAATGATGGCGTTTTAGAAGATACTAATCGCGGGCATGATGCTGGATTTTTACAAGAGGCTGTTAGGTTAATACTTGACTTCGCCACTTTCTCATAGCTCTAGCTAAATTAACCTC
>JBBTAL010000116.1:0-3512 GCA_038044225.1 Nanobdellota archaeon | reverse complement strand
TATGTTAAAGATGCTAATTCTATTTCGAATAATGGTTATGGAAGGGGCGGAGCTGATACTTTGACTGCTTCTATGGAATCTGGGGCTCCTAGGGTTGCTGGAGCTTCTGCTTTTGCTGATAAATCTGGAAGTGCTTCTACGTTTTCTGGAACAAATATACAAGTTGCTGGTGTTGACGAGTTAGATATTGTGAAGAATGATGGAAAGTATATTTATACTGTGAATCAAAATAAAGTTGTAATTGTTGATGCTTATCCTGCAAATTCTATGAAGATTGTTTCTGAATTGGAGTTTGATAATTCTGTTAATGGGATATTTGTTGATGATGGTAAATTAATAGTTATAGAATCTTCTTACGGATATTATGGGTTATACGGCGGTGCTGAACTTGATAAAGTTGCAGTTGATAGTATTATGCCTCCTCAACCTTCAGTGAATGATGTTAGAATTCACGTTTATGATGTTAGTTCTGATGAAATAGGAACAGAGTGGGAATTAATTGAGACTTTTGTTATGGATGGAAATTATTATTCTGCCAGATTGATTGATGGAGTTGTTTATATTATTGGAAATAAATATATTGATTCTAGTTCTATTAGTATTCCTTTCTTCAAATCTGGAGATGAGGTAAAGAACATAGACGCAAGTAGCGTATATTATCCTGGTTATTATCAATCTAATTTAGTATTTACTTCGGTAATGGCTATTAATCTTGAAAATCTTGATTATGAAGGAGATGTTTTTCTTACTGGGACAAATACTGTTATTTATGTTTCTGAGAATGCAATTTATTTGACTAGCCAGAAGAGTTACGATTATACTAAAGTTGATGCAGAGGCTTTGAAAGTTATTGTTGACCAGTTACCTGGAGAATTTGGGAATAGAGCTCAAGATGTTATTGATTCTGATTATGAACATTATGTGAGATATGATAAGATAAGTCAAATAATGCAAGAGTATTTCAATAAACTTTCTGCTGTTGAGAAGAAAGATTTTGAGGAAAAACTTGCTAAGGCAAATGAGAGACATTATATTGATGTTTCAAAGAGATATGAGAGAACGATAATTCATAAGATTAATATTGATGGTTTGGATATTTCTTATTCCGGAACTTCTGATGTTCCTGGGTATATATTGAATCAGTTTTCTATGGATGAATTTGAAGGTAATTTTAGAATCGCTACGACTACTGGGGGTTTTTCAGGCATTGGGAACTCGTTGAATCATTTATATGTTTTAGATAGTGATTTAGAGATAATTGGAAGTGTTGAGGATATTGCTAAAGGCGAGAGGATTTACTCCGTTCGTTTTGTTGGCGATAAAGCGTATATGGTTACATTTAGACAAGTAGACCCGTTATATGTAATTGATTTATCTAGTCCAACTGAACCTGAAATTTTAGGCTTTTTGAAAGTTACTGGGTTTTCTAATTATTTACAACCTATCGGCGAAAATTTATTGCTTGGGATTGGGCGTGAGGCTAGTGAAGAAGGTCGTTCTCAAGGGTTGAAAATATCTTTGTTTGATGTTTCTGATTTTTCTAATCCTCGTGAATTAGATAAGTATGTTGTTAAGAGTGATTGGTCTTATTCTGAAGCAGAATATGAGCATAAGGCAGTTTTGTTTGATGATGCTCTTGATTTACTTGTTATTCCTGTGACTTATTCTCAACAGTTAGGTCAGAAATGGGAATATTGGCAGGGTGCTTTTGCATTTACAGTTACTGATACAGATATAAGTTTGAAAGGGAAGATTGCGCATGATAAGAAAGATGCTAAGGTTGAAGATAATTATGGATATGGTTCTGGTTATGTTCAACGCTCTTTGTTTATGGATGATATTCTTTATACAGTTTCAAGTCAGATGATAAAGGCAAATGCTGTTTCTGATTTGACTGAGATTTCGTTTGTTGAGTTGCCTTTTGAAAGTCCGATTTATACGATTTATTGATTATTGATTATTGGTTTTGACTTTGACTTTGGTGTATAGTATATTATACACTTTGAGTATATTTAATGTATAGTATGTTATACAAAGATTTAAAAAGACTGTATAGTATATTATACATATGGATGAACTTGAAATAGTTAAAGTTTTGAACAGATATAATCCTTGGTGGGATGGCAAGGCTATTTCGGAATCTAAAACCAGTTCATTCAAGAGAGGAGATTTTTATTCAATTAATGATAATTTAGATAGAAAAGAAATTGTTTCAATAGTTGGACCAAGAAGAGTTGGAAAGACTATTTTGATTCACCAACTAATTCAAGAGTTATTGGATAGACAGATTGAACCTAAAAGGATACTTTATCTTTCAGTTGATGAAATAGAACTTAGCAAAGGTGGAGCTGAACTTAAACATGTGTTTGAATCTTATTTTAAATATGTAGTTAAGAAACCATTTGACGAACTTGGAGAAATTCATTATCTTTTTTTGGATGAGATTCAAGAGTTGGAAGATTGGGAGAAAATATTGAAGAATTGGTATGATTTAGGTTATAAAATTAAATTTATTATTTCAGGTTCTTCTTCGATTTGGATTAGTAAGGGAACTGAAGAATCTTTGCTTGGAAGAATAAAGACTTCTGTAATGATGCCTCTAAAGTTTTCGGAAGTTTTGAGGTATCGCAAGATAATCCCTGATGGCTTTTCTGAAGAGAAAAAGAAACTTCACTTTGCGTTGATTAAATCTGTTGAAACTAGAAATATTGAATTGTTTAAGAAAGAACTTGAGAGTTTTGCTGGTTTGATTGCTTCTAAAAGGGAATTAATAGAAATTGAATTAAATCGTTATTTGATTGTTGGGGGTTATCCTGAATTTCTTGAAGAGAAGAATTATACTAAAATCGCAGAGTCTATAAGGGATAAGATAAAATTGATATTTTTCAAAGACATAGTTAGATATTTCAGAATTAGAAATCCTGCTGTTTTAGAGAATTTGTTTAAATTGCTTTCTAAAAGTTCTGGGAACTCTTTTAATATTATCAAGACTGCTGAAATTCTTGGAATACAAAGACCTACACTTAAAGATTATCTGAAATATTTGTCAAAGGCCTATCTTATTAAGAGTTCTGAATTTTATTCAGGGAGTCGCAAGACGAGAATAAGGAAGCAAAATAAGATTTATGTTCTTGATTCTGGTATTCGCAATGGAATTTCAGATTATCTTGATGATTCTCTTTTGAATGATGAAACTGAACTTGGAATGATTGTTCAGGGAGTTGTTTTTGACCATCTTTTACGTTTGAAATTTAATTTAGAGCATGGTCCGGAGACAGACGTGTTTTATTGGAATAATAAGAAAGAGATAGATTTTGTAATTGAAATAAAACGCATGGGAATTCCATTTGAGGCGAAATACAGAAGCAAACTGCCTGATTCAACAATTAATGAAATTGAGGGTTTTCTTGAGGAAAAGAAATCTCCTTTTGGGTTTGTTATAACAAAGGATTTGTTTAAGTTGGAAGGAAGAATATTGAGGATTCCTTTATGGATATTTTTGATGATTGTTT
>JBBTAL010000115.1:0-1444 GCA_038044225.1 Nanobdellota archaeon | reverse complement strand
AAAAACAATAGTAGTCGGAATGCTCATAACTCCATAACGCATTGCAATTTCCTGATTTCCATCAACATTCAGCTTTGCAAATTTAATCCCAGTAGCCTTAGCAGAAGCCTTCTCAAAAGCAGGAGCCATTATTTTACAGGGATTGCACCAATTTGCAAAAAAATCAACAATAACAGGACCTTTAGAAATAACAGAATCAAAATTCTTAGCATCAAGAACCTCAATATTTCCCGTCATCATAAGTTAATTGAAAATTGACATTAATAAATATTGTTGTGTCAAAGTTTATCTGAAGAAAACTTTGAACATCCAAAAAACATCTCAATGTTTTTTTGATTCATTTGAGAGTAATAAGATAAATCTCTAAAAAATTAATTCTTAATATAGGTATTGCCTTCAATAGTGCAACTAACAATTGGATTACAAGGGGCTTGAACACATACTATTTGCTCTTCCTTTATCTTTCCACCTTTACTAACGCAATTAGCATAATCATCGCTTGAAAAATCCACATAAGTATTCCCTTTAGAATCCATACATCTCGGAGGCGCAGTCTCCTGAACAGGATATCCAGCAGCAATACAAGTATCAAAACTATTTACTCCATTAACACTCTTAACCTTCACATTAGACTTAACACTTCCGTCAAAAGGCTTAGCAATTGTATATGCAGCCAAAGCCACAGATGCAATAACAAGCACAATCAATATACTCGCAATCATTTTAGTTATCATAAATTAATAACTATAAAAACAGTATATAAACCGCGCGAAGACTGCAAACCAATTCGAAGCTGAAAAATAAACCTTAACTATAGTGCAATAATATTTTAATAGTCTACTCATTCAAAACGTCAATGGGTATAGAAAATAAAGTTTCAGAAGAAGATAAAATTGTAATTGATTTATCTCCTCGAGCAAAAGCTGAACTCCAAAGAATGGGGGAAATAACAGGACATTCTATTCACCAGTTTGTTCTCTATGCAATTAATCAAGCAAAAACATTGGTAGAACATTATGAACGTGAAGGTACAGTAACGTTGACTCAATCAGATGGCAAAACTAGGACGTTGCATAGAGGCTATTAAATCAAACAGTAAAACCTATTAACTTAAACATCCAAAATAAAACATGATTCGCTGGTTTCCCAAAACCAAGTTAGGAAAAATATCTTTATTATTAGTAATAATTAGCATAGTCATATTTTATCTTCAATATTGGCTAGGAATGCTCTTTCCAAACCCAGAGCCACTAATAGGCTTAGACTTATTAATCAGAATAATTCCAGGTTTTGCAGGCATAACAACAATATGTGTATCAGGTGTAACCTCTATAATATCAATAATAAAAAAGAAGGACAAAGCAATCTTATTGTTTATATCAACAATAATAGGGCTATTAGGATTTGTAGTAATCTTAGGAGAACTATTAATCCCACACTAATA
>JBBTAL010000114.1:0-2241 GCA_038044225.1 Nanobdellota archaeon | reverse complement strand
AATTAGAATTGTCATTTTGAATAATTAAAACAGGTCTTCTTCCACCTTGTTCACTGCCCAAAACTGGCTCAAGTTGAGCCATAAAAATATCTCCTCTATTAACAGTTACCATTCTATATATTTATTCATCTCCTTATCAGTATTTTCCCACTCTTTAACAACCTTTAAATCAAAATCATACATCTCTTTACACTGCTCAATTAATAATTTTTTTATTTTATCTTTTTTAATGGAAGAATCATCAATTAATCTAATAATAACATCTTCATAACTATCATTTTTTTTAGTTTTAAGATTTTCAAGTTCTTGTTTCACATTTTCACGAAGCTGAATAGTAGTAATCTGATTCTTCATAAAACTATAGATAATCTATAGTTTATATATTTTTCCATTGAGAAGCCATGTTAATTTTTATAAATAATACAACTCCAATTTAAAAAAACCTAAAACAAACATTAAAATACTTGTTAACCTTAGCTCAACAGAGGAGAATAGAAAGAATGAACAAAATAACTAAAAAGAGTAATAGGTTTTTGGAACTCCTAGAAACCTTTTTACAAAAAAGGTTTGTAAGTGGTTGCTGGACTCCTAGAAGACTTCAACTGCAAAGTTGGAGTTGCCGATGATATCAATCAGCGAGCACCGCTGGAGGTTGTAGAATGATCTACGAATTCAGAAAAGTCACTTTAATCAAAACAAGAAAGCCTCAAAAGAAAGACCTTAATACAGATTTGCAATGGTTTTCAGAATCTCTTGGCTTATTCAACCAAAGAGACAAAGAACGCTCATGCTTCAGAATCTTCGTCGAATTAGTTAAATCGGCAAGACGAAAACAACTCTTAAGTTCTGACGAATTAGCAGATAAAACAAATCTAACAAGAGGAACAATTATTCACCATATCACACATTTAATAGAATCAGGCCTAGTAGCACAATATGAAAACAAATATATGTTAAGAGTCGAGAATTTAGAAACACTAATGGAAGAATTACAAAGAGATTTAGGCAGAGTTTTCGAAGATCTCAAAGATATGGCTCAAGAACTCGACGACCAATTAGGCTTAATAAAACGAGATAAAAAATCTTCTAAAGTAATTTCAGATTAAAATAAAAAAATCATTCAGGAATATTGTCTATCAATTCCTTAACAACCAATTCCGTATTCTTAACAGCATCAGAATAAGTCTTTCCAATTGGCTTATAATAAGTAATTGTAATTACAGTATTCCAATCAGGAATAAATATTTTAGAAGAACTAAACCAGCACTCATCGCATAAAATGTCAAATGTAGTCTCATTTCTATAAGAGAAATAATACTCATATCCTTTATACTCTCTATTCAGTGGCTCAGACAATTCAGCTCCAGCACTTCCTTCAAATGTAGTAAATGAATTCATTTCTTCAATCATAGCTAAATAATAATCATCGTATTGCTCATCAAATATATTCTCAGCCCACACCCTCATAGTATAATTATCATTCGAATCCACATAATCCGCCCTATCTGAAATAACATAATCGAATGTAGTTTCAATTCCATTTAAAGAAAAATTAGATGTCTGATAACGACTAGTTTCAAAACTTACTCTACTCAAACCAACATCATAACTATCTGGAAAATATTTAGAAAGTATAATTTCATTAGACTTTTCTACTTCATGCCAGCCATCACCAAAATAAGTCTGAAATACTGTAAATAAAAGAAATATCAAATAAGCAAAAAATATCAATCCAATAATCCCAATCACTAATCCAATAATCCCCAAAACCTTATTGTCATTCTTCCTCACAAATATTATCCCTAAAACAATAGCAGTAATAGCAAAAACAATTCCTAAAAACGGAATCAAAGACAACACACCAAATACAATAGACAAAATTCCCAGAACGTTCGACTGCTTAGTTTTTAATTTAGCCATTACAGACTTTCTAACTCTTCTTTTAACCATTAAACATATAACAAATTCTATTTATATAAATCTAATTATCCGTCAAAATTAAAAATAACATTCAGAAATATATATATTTCTTTCAGTATGAGTCACAACTAAAGTATCTTCATCTATTGCTACGGGATAATTTGTATGATAGGGTGAAAGTGGAACAGTTGCATCTCTGACTGGAGGAATTGGAGAAGGAACATCTATTGTTAACATCGAAGGAAAGACAGTCACTTTATAATCTATCCGAGGAAGATTAAATTTAGCCCAAGCAACAGGAAACTTCAAAGGATTTGGAAT
>JBBTAL010000113.1:0-1191 GCA_038044225.1 Nanobdellota archaeon | reverse complement strand
TGCTTTAAGTCATCGTAGGTTTGGCCAGTGCCTAAGAAATATATTGGTTTCTTAGTTATGTAGGAGACTGATAATGCTGTTCCGCCTTTTTCATCGATGTCTGCTTTGCTGAGGATTATGCCGTCTATTCCTAGGGCTTCGTCGAATGTTTTAATTTGTTCTATTATGTCGTTTCCTGTTGTAGATTCGCCTTCGAATATTTTTTTATTAGGTTTTATTACTCGAATTAGTTTTTCCATTTGTTTTATTAAATTTTCTTTTGTGTACATTCTTCCTGCTGTGTCGATTAAAAGGCATTTTATTTTATGCTTCTCAGCGTATGCTTTTGCTTCGAATGCAACTGAGGTTGGGTCCGCAGAATATTGGCTTTTTATTATTGGGACGTTGAGTTTATTTGCATGGATTTCTAATTGTTCAATTGCTGCTGCTCTGAATGTGTCTGCTGCTGCTAGGACTACTGAGATATTTTGTTTTTTTAATTGGTGTGCTATTTTTGCAATTGTTGTTGTTTTTCCTGTGCCATTTATTCCAAAGAATAAAATTGTGTATGTGCCTTGATGGTTTTTTATTTCTTCTATGAGATTTGGGGCGTCTGTTAAGACACTTTCTAATGATGTTTTAATTGATTCAATTACTTTGTCTTTGATTTCTTTGCTTTTGACTTGTTGGCCTACTAAAGAATTAATCAAGTTGCTTTTTATTTTATCAACTACTTCTAGGGCAACGTTGTGTTCTAATAATATTATTTCTAAGTTTTCGAATAATTGTTCTACTTGTTCTTTTTCTATTTTTGATGTTGTAAACTTGCTTATAATGTTTGAGAAGAAGCCTTTCTTTTCGACTTTTTCTATTTCTTGTGGTTCTTCTTGCTCTTGTGTTTCTTTGGTTTCTTCTTGAAGTTCTTTAATTTCGGCTTCTATTTCGTTTTCTGCAACTTTTGCTTCTAGTTTTTCTTCTTCTTTTAATGTTTTTTCTTGTTCTATTTGTTTTTCTGCGACTATTGCCTTTGTATTTGCTTTCTTTTTTGATGGTTTTATCTTTTTTTCTTTAGACACTATTTTCTTTTCTTTTGCTTTTTTTGGCTTTTTGGCTTTTTCTTCTTTCTTTTCTACTCCAAAGAATGATTTTAGCTTGTCTTTTAGTAGTTTGAACATAGTATTTTAGTGGCGAGAAGGTTTATAAGTTTTTTAT
>JBBTAL010000112.1:0-10705 GCA_038044225.1 Nanobdellota archaeon | reverse complement strand
GTTAGATGAAAAGCAAATTAAAGAAAGTAGTCAGGTTGTAACTCAACTAATTAAAGAGGAAAAAATTATAAGCCCAAAACCTGGAACAGACAAGTTCTTTTTTAAAAAAAGCCGTAATGCTCTTATAATCTCCAAAAGATTATATGATCTTTTTGAAGAAGAACAATTAGACACACATACTTGGGTTATTAATACTGCTTATTATTCAATGTTTTTTGCAGCAACAGCACTTTTGGCAAAATATAATCATAAAATAAATGTTGACACTGGAATCCATAAATTGACTTACCATGCTTTGGTATATTATTTTATTAAAGGGGAAAGTAAATTAAAATGGCAGATAGTGGAAGAATATAAAGAAGCTGTCAAGGATGCAGAAGAATTATTGCAGTTAAGTGAAAAAAAGCTTAAAGAATTAGTAAATGATTTCGGTTTTGAGCTAGAAAAAAGGAAGATTTTTACTTATGATTTAGGTCAAGATGCTGAAAGAAATAAAGCCCTAACATCATACACAAGAGCTAAAAATTTTTTCCATGAAATAGAAAAAGCAATAGAGAGATAAAAACATGATTTATGAGCTAGAAAGAACAAAAATAGAATCAAAGCAGGAGTGTCACAATAATGAAAACATTAATCTGGATAATAGTTGCAATAGTAATCATCGGTGGTCTAGTCTGGTTCATGTCAGGAGATTCAAATAACTCATCAAACGATTCAGGAAGTGGAACTAATCAAGGGAGTACGGACACATTATCAGAAAACGGTCGTGTAATCGACACAGACGACGCAGTCTTTGAAGAAATCGACGACGCCCTAGCAGGTCTAGGATAAAGGTTTATTTTTTATCTTCTAGAATCCAATTCCAAAAAGCAATTCATAGCTTTAACATAAGTACTATGAATAGAACTTATATTCAAATCTTTCGTTCTCTTAAGAGAACGAACGTTTAATTGAATAATGGTCAAGGGTACTAAAAACCTATTCCCCAAGTCCTAAAGGGACAACTTGAGAAACATAATTTCCAAACATCGTATGAATACCTAAAGTTTCTTTATTTTTTAATTAAATTTATAATAATTTTTATTATACTCTCAAAATCCTCTTTATTCTTGTTGTAAAAATCTAATGGAACAGATTCCCCATAATAATTAAGCCTATTTCTAAAGAAAGACATTTGAGCAATTAAATATGCTTCTTTTTCAAAATCAGGATTTTCATTATAAAAATAACTTATCAAACATTGATGATTCTTCGATCTTAGCCCGTTATTTAAAAGATATGCAGTAAGTAGTTCTTTTATAGTTTCATAATAATCTTCAACGACAAGTGACACATTCCGATTATTAATTTTTGTATTTCTCGCCCTTTCAAGGCGTATAAATGCCTTATCTATAATTGAATCTATCCTAGCTATATCAATTTCAACTTCCCTAATAAAATTATTCTCGCATTCTTTCCAGTTCATTATATCAGTCATTTTAATTCCATATCTAAATAACCTGCTATTTTTATACCATTAACAATATTCTTGAACAAATTAGGTTGAAGTTTTTTAATATCCTTTTCAACAAAAATCTGTATTTTATGTCCAATTTTTCTCTCATAATCTTCCAAATTTATTTTTTTATTAACACTACTTTCTACAAATATATCTATATCACTTTCTTTTTCATATTCTCCCTTTCTAACACTTCCAAAAACTATAACTAAAGAAGGATTTAATTCGCGATTTATAAAATCTAAAATGCCAATATTGTAAATTTTATCTATCAGATAAAATGTTTTTCTAAATTTAAAATACGGAGTAATAATAGCTTTATTTTCACCAGTAATCAAATTTTCTTTCTTCAAAATCTGTAAATATCTCTGCACACTGGAACTTGGAATTCCTACTTTTTTTGATATTTCTCTCACACTAAAACTTTTATTGGAGTATTCAAAGAAAAGTTCTAATATCTTGTCCCATTTTTGGTTTATCTGTGCCATTTTATATACAAGTGTGCCATTTATAGTATATAAACCTTTACAATGTCTCTGTTCATTCCCCAAGTCCTAAAGGAACAACTTGAGACACATAATTTCCAAACAATGTATGAATCTTCAATTCTACAATAAATTCTCTATCTTTAGCATAACATGAAGTAATCATCTTACCATCATATTCAGCAAGAACACCAATAATAGCTTTAATAAACGCCCTAGTATCTACAGAAAACTCATTTAACTGCAAAAAGGTAGACAAAGAGTCCAATATTACTATAGTATATCCATTTGCAACCGCCTTTTGTATCTCAATCTGTAATCTTTTGAAATCAGGCTCAATAGACATAAAAGTGCACTGTTTTTGTTTCTGCGGGCGTGCAAAGATAAGAGAAGTTGTAAAATCAATACAATAGAATTTATTTTCATATGCAAGCAAATCAGTCAAAGAATCAAATATAATATAATCAAATCCCTTGCCAAGCAATTTAATGATTGCATCAGATATATTAATAAGATTGCCTGGCTGGTCAACAACCCAAGTGTCAGATGTTGAAGAAGAACCAGAATACAAAGAAGCACTAATACAATCTACAAATACGATATTCTCTATAGAAACCCCTACTTTTTTTTAAAATTGTTTTAATAAATCAGCAGTTTTATTGAGAGTAACATAACAAATATTCTTTTTTCCAAATTCTTTAATAAGATCAATAAGAGTCTGGTCATATTCTGAAAGTGGAACAAGGAGCATGGTAGTTTGATTTTTACCTATAGAGAAGTTTGAATAATTCAGAATTTACAAAGGAATTTTCAAACTTCTTCTTAGAGAACTTTGCAAAAATCAAAGTTCTCTATAGCTTTAACAAATTGTACCATCAAACCTCTAACATAAAATAGATTTATTGTTTAAATATGTTAGCATGCTTCTTAATTTTAACAATTATAGACAATTCTGTTGTGTCATACCAATTCAGAATTGTCTTATCAGGGAATTTTAAACAAATTATGATGTAATCTTTAGAATTCCCTGTAGGTTAAAGAGCATGCCAAGCATCCAAAAAACAGCTCAATGTTTTTTTGATCTTCGCACCGCGAGATTTATATAACAAAACAATTACCTATATTTATGCCAAAAGAGGTTGCTTAAATGAAAGACCTGATTAACATAGACAATTCTGAATTTTTTAAAGATATAAAAAACATCATTTCTAAAGCAAGGCGTAATGCATTTACTACTTTAAACACAGAAATGCTAAAAGCATATTTTGAGATAGGTAGAAAAATTGTTGAAGAAGAGCAAAATGGAAAAAGAAGAGCGGAATATGGAGAAAAACTAATAGACACCTTGTCAAAAGAATTAATAAAAGAATTTGGAAAAGGATTTGATGTTACTAACCTTAGAAGAATGAGAAGATTCTACACAATCTATAAAAAATGGGAGACAATGTCTCCCAAATTAACATGGTCGCATTATTCAGAGTTAATCAAGATAGAAGACGATTTGAAAAGAGGATATTTTGAAAGATATGCTACTTCTGAAAGTTTAAGCGTTCGTGACTTAAAAAGACAAATTTACTCGCTACATTACGAAAGACTACTTATGGGTAAAGATAAAACTTCTCTAATAAAGTATGAAAAAAAGTCATTTATTCCATCAAAAACTGAAGATCTCATTAAAGACCCATATGTCTTAGAATTTCTTGATTTAGATGAAAAAGAGATTTATACTGAAAAAGAGATTGAAACGCGTATTCTTGATAATTTACAGAAGTTTTTATTAGAAATAGGGCAAGGCTTTAGTTTTGTTGCAAGACAAAAGAGATTCACAATTGACAACGACCATTTTTACATAGACTTGTTATTTTACAATATTTATCTGAGGTGCTATGTGGTTATTGAATTAAAAACCAGTAAATTTAAGCATGAAGATGCTGGGCAGATAAATTTTTACTTAAACTACATAAAAAAAGAGTTAAATAGGAAAGAAGATAACGAACCAATAGGCATAATACTATGCACAGAAAAAGATAAAGTGCAGGTTGAATATGCTACATCAGGGATGTCAAATAAAATGTTTGTCTCAAAATATATGCTGTATCTTCCATCAAAAGAAGAATTAGAAAGCGAGATTAAGAGGTTGCTATGAAACAAGAAAGACTATCCTTCCACGAAGAAATCCAAAAAAATAAACTAAAATCAATAGCATTAATGCTGATTATGATTTTAATTCTCATAGGAATAGGCTATGTAGTTGCAATGTTCTTTGACCCATCCTTCTTCTTTATAATTATGATTTTTTCAATAATTATATCATTAAGTTACACCCTAATAAGCTATTACAACGCCGATAAAATAGCTCTGGCTTCAGTAAACGCAAAACCTGCATCAAAAGCAGAACATAGAAACTTCATTTCAGCAGCTGAAAATATGAGTCTAGCTTCAGGACTTCCAGTTCCTAAACTCTATGTTATGAATTCCCCGCAAATAAACGCATTCGCATCAGGAAGAGACCCTAAACATGCAATAATCTGCGTTACCGACGGAGCCATAGCAAAACTAAGCAGACAAGAATTAGAAGGAGTCATCGCCCACGAAATGTCCCACATAGCAAACTATGACATAAGATTCATGACATTCACAGCAATAGTAATAGGAATGATTTCAATAATTGCAGAATTATTTCTAAGAAGTCTGTGGTTTTCAGGAGGAAGTAATGATAGTCGTAGCAAAGGCAACGGAATTTTAATTATTATAGGGATAGCCTTAGCAATTCTGGCACCATTATTATCAACACTAGTCTCGCTGGCAATATCAAGAAAAAGAGAATTCGCAGCAGATGCAACAGGCGTCAAGCTAACACGTTACCCAATAGGTTTAGCATCAGCATTAAAAAAAATAAAACACGAATCTTTAACGCAACAAGACAAACATCGTTTTCCAAAAGCTGTAGCACCCCTATTCATTTCAGACCCATTTAAAAAGAAATTCACAAATTTATTCTCAACACACCCAAATATCGACGACAGAATTTCAAAATTGGAAAGAATGTGACTATTCTTGTCAAAGCGATAATTTATTATGTCAAATAAACATACTAAAATATATGATACAATTTCCATTTCATAAACAAGAAACTAAATATACTTGTGGGGCTGCTGCTATGAGAATGGCTCTTGAAGTCTGTGGTATAAAAAAATCAGAAAAACAAGTCGCAAAATTATTGACTACAAACAAAGTGAGAGGTACATGGCATAAAAACTTTCCAATCATTGCAGAAAAATTTAAACTCAATTATATTTCTATGAGAAATGCAACAATTAATGATTTGAGAGAATATAAAAAAAATAATTATATTTTAATAGTATGTTACTTTTATCCTCCAGAAAAAGTCGACCATTATTCTATCCTAAAGAAAATTAATAATAATCACATTTATTTTTGGGACCCATTTTTTGGTGACAAGCATAGTTATACTTTAACTTATTTCAATAAAATTTGGAAAAGTGATCCAAAATATGATGATGAAAAGCGTTGGTTTTTTGCAGTGAAAAATTAAAAAACTATTTTTATCGTCGATAAAAATCCAAATCTTATGAGCATAGAAAGTCTTATATACTCAAGAGTCTAAAATATAATATGAATAACTATTCAAACAATAAAGAGAGCATTTCTATTAAGATTATTAGTAAGGTCACTAAATTTAATTAGTGTCCTCTGATTTCTAAACAACTTTCATCACAAAATGAGCGACACTATTAACCAACAATATAATGAAATCCCCACGCGGGACCTAAATAGACAGAGCTGCGTTCGGTTAATAAGAAGAGCAGAGCTCCCAGTAATACTTAGAGCCGAAACAGAGCAGTTTATTTCACGGAATGTCTTGTCAGACTGCGGAAGAGTTCCTCCAAACTGTTTGAAAGCATTCATGATAGGAACAGCACAAAGAATGGGACTTAACAATATAATTCCTAGTCTAAAAAGCCTATTCAAATCAGAAGTAGGATATCAAGGGTATTATTTAGACGGCGGGAAGCTGTTCCACGTTGAGTTGAGCGACGACTACAGATAGTTTACCTAAATCTGTAACCACATAGTCTGGTTTTTTCTTAATTATATCCTTTCTAGAAGACCAAGCACTCTTTCCAGCAATTATTATACTATAACATCCAACACTACGAGCAACATCAACATCAACATCTTTATCTCCTACATAAATAATCTCATCTGCATCTAATCTATATTTCTTTCTCAATTTTTCAATCATCCATTTTTTATTATGATTTGTAAAGCAATCAGCCCCATAAACTTCATCAAAAAAATTAGCATGTAAAAAATCAATAGACTTCTCAACAAAAGAAGTAATATTATTTGAAACAATAACTTTGCGAATATTAATATTTTTAATAGAAATCAAATTCTTGCAAGGCTTTATCTTATGATATTCATTCATAAAATCCTCTTTAATTCCTGCAGAAACACTTCTTACTAGATTTCTAGGAATACCAGTCATAGAGATATAATGATCTAATGGGGTATTCCCAAAAAATCTTAACAAATTTTTAGTAAGAGATATCTCAAAAGACAAAAGATGTTTAGAAACAATACGCAAAAGTAACTCTCTAGTATCAGCAAGAGTGCCATCGAAGTCAAAAACAATTAATCTAACGCCTGGATTCTCCCTCGCTGAAAAAAGTCTTCTAAAAAAAGAACTCATGTCACTTGTTCCTATCAGAAAATCTCTTAATAAAATCTCTACTTTGAGAGTGGTCTATAACACGAGTAATTTCCCAAACGCCTTGGAAAGATGATTTCTCTACCTTAACATTACTTATTACTTTACGCCTCACAGAATCAGATATAAGCAATTTCATATTAGATGACTGAGCAATTCTCTTAGCAAAACTTATCAAATTTCCAGTGCTTGTAAAATGAAATTTCCCATTCTCTATTTCACTTATTATCTCGCCATTGCTTATTCCTATTCCAAAAAGCACTCCATCATTATTATCTCGGGCATGCTCCAAAAACAATGCTTGAATACGCCTTCCAACACTAACAGCAGCAGATTCATTATCAGAATTATTAGTCAATTTAGGAGAGAATAATATTATCTTATAATCTCCATCAACATAAACCTTAGCACCAGTTTCTTGAACAATAGATAATGCATTATTCAAAATCTGTGAGGTGTTAGAACTTCCGCCTATATACAAGGCAATAGCAACAGCATGCTCTCTGATTCCCTGATTGCTCTCAAACAAACTTGACGGCGCCACTTTATTAGACTGAGATGAAACAAACGGCTTAGTATTTGTAAAATCTATTTTAGGTGCAACAAACTGTTTAGTATTTGCAAAATCAACTTTAGGATTAGGTTTGGCAAACGAAGATGAATCAGATTTAAATGTTTTATTTAAAGAGAAATCATAATTTTCTTTTTTATCAAATCCAGTAGAAATATTAGATGATATATCTTTCTTAGGCAAACTAAAGCTGTTTTCAGAATCATTTTTAATTGGTTTAGCAATCATTCCGCTTGAAGCCATAGGAGTATGCTTTAACATTCTTTTTCTAACCTGTACCAAAATAAGAACAAGCACAAAAAGAATAGCTATCAACCACCATATTATAGGATTTGTAACCGTTCCAATCAAATCTTCTCTCAAATCTGTAACTTTTATAGCATTCCCTGTAAGAAAAGTACTACCAAGACTTTCTGACTCACCATTCTGAGATACCGAAATAGAATAATCTCCATCTGGAGCACGAAGAGTAAATTTCTGAGTTTCTCCAACTCCAAGTTTAACTTGCTTGACTTCAACTTGCGAACCAATAGTTATCTCAATAGGCCCGCTATAAATAGAGTTTCCAATATTAGTTACAAATAAAGTATTATTTATTAAACTAGTCTGTACTTTTTTAACATCCATTAAATAAAACAATTTTCTCTTAGATTCTCCATCAATAGTCGCTTCTATATTCCAGTAACCAGGAGTATTATTAAGGAAAAACTTCAAAATTTGAGATTCTCCAGACTTAACAATCTTCTTCAAAAAAGGAAGACCCTTAGGATCATTCATAACAAGGCTGACATCTTTATTTATAGCATCTCCTGCCTGGTCAAATGAATCTATGCGAAAAACAAAGTCGGTTCCAGGATTGACATTCTCATCAACAACAACAATCTCAAATTCTTTCAAAACCTGTGCAACAGTAAATGTATCGGCAAATGAACCAAAGTTTATTTTCCTAGAACTAGAGTCAGTATTATGAACTTCAAGAGTAACATTATGCTTTCCAGACTTTACATCTGCAGGAAGAATCAAACTTATATTAAAAACACCATTAGTAATAGTAGAAGATTTATACAAATTTAATGAACTAACAAACAATTCGACAAAACCATTAAGAGGAACCCCGCTCTCCTTTATTGCAGTGCCACTAATAACTAAAGAATTACCTGGATTTAGCTCATCAAAATCAAGCTCTGCTTCAACATTTATTTTATTAGATAAAGTAAAAGAATTACTATTCACAGACTCTCCAACAAAATTAGCCCTTAACAAACACGAACTAGTAATATTATTTAATAAAGGATTCAATACCTGCGTCGTAACTAAAACAGACCTTTCAACATTTGCAGGCAAATCAAAAAAATTATTGAATATATTTATAGTAATATTTCCACATTTCAAATCAACAGTATAATGTCCGCTCGTAGAAACGGAAGGAACTATTTTTGTCTGAGCAGTCAGAGTATCTCCATAATTATAAATCGGATTTAAAGGCTCAACAAAAATACTTGAAGAAACTAAAGGCAATAAAAACGCCATAAAAACTAACAAAACCATCATCACTCTAAATCTCATATTAGTAACAGTAATATAATGTATATAAACATTATTGAAAAACAAATGCATCAAATATTTCGAAGGTTTATTTCAGTAGTGTTTCTAATTCCACAAACAGCAACATCTACCCTAGCAATAAATAATCCATAATCTGTGCTATATTCAATTTTATGAGGCAACGTTGACCATAATCCTGAATACTTCCCATCAATAGAACCATTAGATTCTTTTCGCAAATAAAATCCTAAATTAGCCCTGCTTTCTTTAGGAGGAAGTTTAATAAACCATAATTTATCTAGCCCATCCTCAGAACGAAGATGTCCTTGAATAACATATTTGCGAGTTTCAGAGCCTTTATCCTTAACCTCTCCTTCAAAAGAGAAATCATCAGCCATTTCAATCTCTCCTTCTAATCTTCCACCCCTATTGTTTAAACCACTGCCACAATAAATTCCATCCAGTCTAAATTTTTGAGCCATTTTGATAAAAATTATTTATTAACAAAAAGCACTTCTCTAGGCTCTAAACCACTTTCAACCATATTAGTCAAAGAAACCTTAGTTCGAGTCTTCTTGCCAAATTTATCTGCAAAATAAAATTCTCCATTTTCTTGTCCAATATACAACATAATATGAGTGTAACCAGCACCATCTTCTTTAGCACGAGCATTATAAGCACTTTTAGGATTATAAACTCCAATTAGCATACCTGGCTTTAATATATCCTTTACAGCCAAAGAAACAAGTGACTTTTGACCATTATTTAATGGAATTTCCGAAACTTTCGGACTATCTCTAATATCCCATGCATCTGCAGAAGGATAACTTATTCCAAACATATCTTGGGCAGCCAAACGAGCATAACGAGAACACATATTTGCAGGAACTTCAGAGTCTGAATAAACAGGACCTTCACGAAAGTAATTATTTTTAGCATTCTTATCAAATTCAAAAAGCTTATTTGTCCAAGGGTCATAAAGTTTAACGCTAGTTACAGGCGTTTCATCAGCAACTCTAGAAGACGAAGCACCAGCATTATTCAAACCGCAAACTAGTCCTAATAGTCCAGCAGTTCCAATTGCAATACCTACATTCCTAATTTTCATAAAAACCTCAAATAAACCTCCTTTTTAAACATTATCATTGGTGTCATAAATCAGTAGTTACAATTAAACAGCCAAATATTTATCTCTTTCACGTCTAAATTGCATGACTAACTCTTTTAAACTATACGTATCTCCATGAATTTTACTCATAAGTTCATCAACCAAAGCATCTTTTTCCTCTTTAATTTTAATAACTCCCTTCAATCCAACCATTTTAACAAGAGTTTGTTTTTTTAAATCTTGATTTGATGGTTTTCCAGTTTCAGAAGGTGCCCTTTTATCAAAAGCATCATCGCCAATCTGATAAGAAACACCTATGCACCTTCCTAATTGCCTTAGATAAACAACATCAGATTCACTAGCAGAACCAATAATTCCTCCAGAAGCAAGCGCAAGTCCTATCAAAGCCCCAGACTTTTGCTCATACATTCTAATTACATCTTTAGGTTTTCTAAGTCCTGTCTGCATTATATCCTTAGCCTGTCCACGTACCATCTCAATACCAGATTCAGCGGCAAGTCCTGTTATCTTTAATCTTTGCTCATCGCTTAAATTAGGGCTAAATCTATCCTTCAACAATAATTCATAAGCCCTATTGACTAGATAATGCTCAGTCAAATTTGCCATCCTCTTTCCAAAAGTAACATGGCATGAAGGTCTACCTCTTCTTTTATGCGAATTATCTGCAACATCGTCAGATATAAGACTTGCAGCATGAACAAGCTCAACAGCAGAAGCCACTGCAAAAACGTCCTCTAGCTTA
>JBBTAL010000111.1:0-9347 GCA_038044225.1 Nanobdellota archaeon | reverse complement strand
ATCTTTAGTTCATTTTTTGTTATTATTTCCATTTTGAGATAATATTATCTCTTTTATGAGATATTTATATTTTTCGTTTTAACCAACTTCCCCTCAAAGGCAGATTTTAATATTGATTTTCTCAACTGCTCGGCTTTAATTAAGGATTGATTGACTATTTCCTCTTTTGAGACTTTAACCCTATTTTCATCATGGATTTTAACTTTTTTTATCAAAGCACTTCTGACTTTTTTATCTTTTATTGATTCTGGAGATAAATTAAACACCATATTTCTCGTATTGTTCTCTAGCAGACTGAGTAGCTGAAATTTCTCTTTTAGCAAAAACTAAATTTCCTTTAAAAACACCATATCCTTCCTGCCCAACATTTGCTTTTTGGATTGCATTGTCTCTTTGCTCCTTGGTAAATCCTAACTTTTCAAAATTAGCATTCACCCAATTTACATAACCTTGCCTAGCAATCTCTGCAATTCTTAAAGTCTTGTCAATGCCTGCCACGTCACTTCTCAGACCAGCTTTTAAATAACCAATGCCTTCGCAAAGTTTAACCTCAAGAGCATTCCAATTACTTTGTATCAGTTTATAATCGTTCATGATACCTCATCTTAATGACATTGGTATTTGGAGCAACAAACGCCAAATAAATCTCCAAATCATCAAATTCACCGCGAATAGTTCTTTCAGCCAGACTAAATAACCTAAAATTTTCTAAATGAGTCAACCTAGTTACAGCAACAGGTTTCCCATCCACAGTAGCGCTAATTTCATAACCGGTATTTCTATTTTTCATAAAAACATCAAAAAAACATACTATTTAAACCTTACTATTTGTTACTACTAATAGATTACAAGACAAATAAATCTGTAAAAAATAATTCTATATCTCCATTAAAACAAGTATAGAGATTTAGGATAATTGAGTTACTTTTTGTTTCTAAATCTCTAATAGACAATTAGGAAAACTATGTAACTGAATCAACCTAATTGTCTATAACACCATTTAAATACTCTCCAAATAACAAAACAAAATGCAATCTGAAATAATCGAAGCACTAAATTGGCGATACGCAACAAAATCGTTTGACCAAACAAAAAAAGTGTCTGAAAATGATTTAAATGAAATATTGGAAGCAATCCGCCTAGCACCCTCATCTTTCGGACTTCAACCATGGAAATTTATAGTTGTAGAAAACAAAGAATTAAGAAAAAAAATCGCAGAAAAAGCATGGAACCAGCCACAAGTAACTCAAGCATCACATCTAATAGTCTTATGTTCTAAAACTGACATTTCAGAAGATTTCATTAAAGAATTTATAAAAGAAACAGCATCAACAAGAAACATGTCAATAGAATCATTGAAAGGCTTTGAAGATATGTTAATCAACTTTAGAAAAAACCATAACAAAGAATCAATTGCAGAGTGGTGTAAAAAACAAACCTATATCGCATTAGGAATTCTTTTAGAAACAGCTGCAATAAAAGGAATTGATGCAGGTCCAATGGAAGGCTTCGACCCAAAAGCAGTCGATGAAATACTAAATCTAAACAAGGAAGGATTAACCTCTGCAGTTCTATGCGCAATAGGCTATCGTTCAAATGAAGACAAAACATCTTCGTATGCAAAAGTAAGATTTAAAAAAGAAAAAGTAATAGAATTTAGATAAATTTATTTTGAGAATTACATTTCTTGAATGTATTTTATTTCAGGAATTTTAGAGTATTTTTTGTTTAGAGTTGGATGATAAACTATTGCACTTTCCAAAAGCTCTTTAGTCCAATCATTTTTATCTCCTGTAAATAAAACTAAATTTTCAATTTGACGATACTGTATTCCCGAAGCAAGCGTTTTTGCATCAGAATCATTTGGAGTCAAATATGAAAATAAGCTACTCCTCAATTCGAAATCTATCTCTTTTACAGGAACGACTTTTTTGTCAATAAATTTTTTTATGAAATAGTTTAAATTGTTTATGAGGATATCTTGATTTATCTTAACTTTATTATATGCTACTGATTTATATTTATATTTGGTAGAAACATAATTTAATATTTTTTTAGTATCGGCTATATCCTCTTTATACAATATGTTGCTTTCTGTTGATGTGCCAATTATATAAGAAGAATTCTCCAAACTTCTCTTTATTTCCAACAATGCCACTTTCTTTCTTTTAATCCATTTTGGAAGATTTTCATCAATAATATAGCAACAAGCTAAATAATAGTCCGCCCCTTTAGAATTTATGAACTTATTAACTTTATTATGAAATTTATCTGCAGGCTCGGCGTAAGAAATTAATATACACATATCCAGAAACCAATTCATTATTCCCTCTCTATTCCTTCAATAAGAATTCTCCTTATTTCAATTGATTCTTCATCCATTGGAACATCTATGTCGTCAGGGTTAATTGAGTTAGCAATGGACTCTAGATTAGACACTCTTTCATCAGAGGTACACATCTTAGAGTTGATATGAAAACTTTTTATCAATTCAAATAACTGTAAATCTTCATGTGAAACAAATCTTATCGAATCTTTAAGAAACATGTTTGTAGTAACTAAATCCCAAAGAACATCGAAAGTTTCTCTTATTTCATTTAAGTTTTTATTAGGTTTTCGACTCATAAATATTATATTACAGCTATAGATGAATCTATCAAATATATTATAAATATCCAAATTGTCTGTGGGTAACATAAAATTAAATTGGGCTAATTTTTCACCAAGCTTCTTTATATCACCCCTTTCTCCCAATTTGAATAAACTAATTATTTCTTTCCTAATCTGGAATAATTTTAAGTCATATTTAATATACTGGGTATCTTCTTCATCAGAAGCCTTATTTTTATGTTTGGAAATCTCTTCTTTTATAGATTGGATTATAATATTCTTTTCAGGATGCCATTTCCATTCGTAGTTTTTGTTTATTTGTTCTTCTGGTCTTATTGCAATAGCAGTAACTAGACCATAATGCAAAGGTAATACAGGAATATTTAGATTGTTATTTCTTATTATTTCAACTGCGATTTTTTGCAATGTAGTGTTTAAAGGAATTTCATTTTTCTGCTTTTTCCATTCTTTAACAATTTCTGAAGCAATAAATAATGTTTGTTCTTTATATTCTTTTCTTATAGGGATGCTATAAAAGACAGGATAATCCGTTCTTTTGATAATTTTTATTTTATCTGTGGCTACAATCTCTCTGACTTTTCCTTCTTTTTTTAGCTCTTCTATTACATCATTAACCGTAACCCAATTAGAACCGACATTTTCACTTATCTGTTGAATTGAGAGTGGCTTTTCATCTAGAAAATTGAGAATAGAACCTATAATCTCTTCTCGACTCTTTTTAGTCATACATTATGTACTTAATTAGTATTTATAAATACTTGTCTTAACTATATAATGTGACCTTGTTAACTTAATTTAGTAATGAGCAAAGGTTTAAATATTCTTTATTTCTGTAAATTACGCTTTGAAAAGAGTCATGAAATACTAGGTGTTTAACGATTTAATAATGTTTTTATCAAAAAAGCAATACATAGATTTTATATATCTCAATAATCTAAGCAGTATAATGAACAAAAAAGGAGGTTTCTTCAGCAATTTTATTTTACTATTACTATTTGTAGCTCTTGGTTTCAGTGCCTATTATTTATATCAATATTATCCCCGAGAGTCGATCCCTTTTAATAACTTTAATTTAGAAGAAAGCACAGTAAATATAACAAACGACTTGCCAAGCAAACAATTCTACTCAAGAATGAGATATTCAGACAGAATAATAAATTATCATATTTCAGAATCATGTTCTGAAAAAAAAGCAAGTTCAATGAAAGAAGCCCTAGATATAATAGAGTCCAAAACAGTTCTGGTTTTCAATCCAACCTCAAAAAGCAATTCAGTCCTAAATATTTTATGCGCAGACATCTCCCCTGAAGCAGAAGAAAAAAACCACTTCATTGCAGGAGAAGGAGGACCTTCAAAAATCCTAAACACAACTTTATATTCTGTTATTTTAGAAGGTAAAGTTGCCTTGTATAGAGAAGGAACATGTGACAATTCAAATGTAGCCATTCATGAACTATTACATGCATTAGGTTTTGACCACAACAACAATAAAAAAAGCATACTCTACCCAACATTAGAATGCGACCAACAGATAGACAATGAAATAATTGACAGCATAAACAAATTATACAAAGACAATTCTTTATCAGACTTAGTTCTTACAACGGCTAATGCGAGTAAAAGTGGAAGATATCTAAACTTTCATATAGAAGTCTTAAATCAAGGACTTCAAGAGTCCGGAGCCATAAAAGTTTCAGTACTTGCAGACGGAAAGCCAGTCGAGACATTTGACTTAGGCACAATTTCAATAGGAGCAAAGAAAATACTGGACGTAGAAAACCTGAATATTCCAATTAAATCTAAAAAAATAGAATTCATAGTAGATAATGAAAATAATATTCAAGAAATATATGAAAACAATAATGAAATCACATTGAACCTAATAAGCCAATAAAAACAACATTAATATAGATAATCCCGATGATTTGGTATACTTTATTCGGGATTATCTAATAGACATTCCCGAAAACAGACTAACTTAACTAACGGGAATGTCTATACCTACTACTCCCTATATCTCTTATTCCAGTCTTAATTCCAAAATATAAAACTGCTCCAATTTCCCCATCATCAGAAGCCTGAAATTCTAGCTCATAATTCCAAATCCATCTCTCTCCAAATTCTGAACCAAACTTTAATTTAGCTTCCAAATTATCCCCATGTTTGTTAATCTCAAATTTTGCATTATCCCCAAAAACAAATCTAACTGGTCTAGAAACTTCTTCGGATAAAGCCTTAATCGGCTTTATATTATTAAAAACTAAATATTTCACAAATTTACTTAATTCATTTAGTGAAAGAGGTTGCTCATCCGAATAACTATTTCCAACTAAATCTATTTCTCGTTCTAATCTATTTTCAAAAGAACCTCTATCAATATCATAACCAGAATATATTTCATCCCTAGAATGAGTTGGAATCTCCAAAGCAGGAAGATAAGGAACTTTAACGCGAAGAGACTCGCCATTATCTTGAGAAGAAACATCAAAAAGACCTATTTTAGCAGAAGATGTTTCAATTTTAGAAAAATCAGAATTAGAAGAAATAGTTGTAGAACTAGAGGTTGAACCAAATGAATTCAAATAACTTCTAGCACCAGAAGCAGAACTAGAATTCACAAGATTTCCAGCAGAAATTTGAGAATTAACGAAAGAACCATTAGCTATCGAACTATCTTCATATTTAGGTCTTCCGAACATAACCCCATAATCATTATATTCCTCAGTTACACATCCAGACAAACCAGTAGATAATATTGCACACAAAGCAGATTTAGTTAATTTAGACATAATAATCTCCGGAGAGTTCAGAATTTAGCAATAAGTCATAGACCTATATATCATGAAGGAATAGTCTCTTTTTAAACCTTACACCAAAAAGAAAAGTTTAAATATATCCTGTGTTTACACATAATATGAGTACGATAACTCTCTCAGTTCCAGAAGATTTAAAAGACAAAATGAACCAATTAGACACAATTAATTGGTCAGCTGTAGCAAGGCACGCTTTCATAGAACAATTAAAAGAATTAGAAAGAAACAACCTACTTAAAAGATTTAAGAAAATAGTCTCCAAATCAAAGCTTACAGAAGCAGATGCAGACGAATTGTCAGAAAAAATAAAAACATCTATGACTTCTTAAATGGAAGTTGTTCTTGATGCAAACATTTTATTCAGAACCCTTATTTCAGCAGGAGAAATAGTAGACATATTCTTTGATACAAGACTAGAAATTATTGCTCCACAAAATCTTTTAGAAGAAATAAAGAACAACGAAAAAGAAATACTAGAAAAATCAAAACTATTCGAATCAGAGTTCAAAGAATTGTTTGAAGCAATAAAAAAATTAGTTTTGTTTATACCTAAAGAAGAATATGATGAAAAAATTCAAGAAGCAAGAAAGATACTGAAAAACCACAATAAAGATGAAGATTTTGTAGCTTTAGCAATAAAAAGAGGAATAAAAATTTGGACTTATGAAAAAAGATTATTTGACCTAGGAATGACCATAAGCACCAAAGAAATTTCAGAAGCAATTTCAAAACAATAGATATAAAGTTTCTCAACAGGCTCGGAAACTCGCTACGGAGTAAACAATAACCTTCCTCTCTTGCTCGACCCTCCTCACATATAAGATAACTCATTCTCGCTCCTCTATTGCTGTGCAGCTCCTCATCTGATGATTGTGGGCTTGCTCGCTGCTGAGTAGCGAGATGCGGGAACTAGGATTACTTCAATTTCAGAGAAATTGGAGTTGCCGATAACATCAGTTAGCGAGCACTTCGAATCCTTTCAAAACTAATCTAGTTCCTCTCTTGTTGCGGGCTTTCTCATTCTGATGAATTGCGAAGCTCCTCACTGCGGAGTAACGAGATGCGGGGATTAGGATTCGAACCTAAGAAGGCACTAAGCCACATCGGCCTTAACGATGCCCATTTGACCACTCTGGCATCCCCGCACAAAGCAGTCAAATAGAATTAGTTTAAAAGACTTGCTAAAAACCATAAGTTTCACATATTATAGTAACTACATAATAGTAACATTTATATACTAGTAATGCCTTAGTAAATCATGGAAAGAGGAAGCGAAGCATACGGATTATTTAGGTCAGAAGCAAGACCAGAAGTAGTTGTGAGTGAATTAAAAAGTATAACTGAAATAATGGCTCAGTACAGCGATATCCGTTCTGTAAATGTAGTTAGCGTAGGAAATAGAGGAGATAGAAGACTAGACCCATTTATAGAAGATGCAAAAGAAAGAGGACTCAATTATATGTTACATGCAACAGGTAATGAAAGAATGTCCAATATAGATGTAGCAAATGATCTTGTAATGTTTCTTAATCAAGCATCACAATTGCCAGAAATGATGATGCCTACAGAATAGGGTTCAGGAAGAATTATCTATGAAGAAAATGGTCAATATTTAGACAGATAAAATTATTTATAAAATCCTCTAACAACCTCACCCATAATAAATAAACAATCAACAAATTAATAAATATTTCTCAAAATATCTCAAAAAGATTTGCAGACAAATCCTTTTAAAACCAGTCCTCTAAAAAGAAACACATGGGAAATATAGGTGATCAGTCAAGACTTCAAAGTCTACAGACAAACGCAGTCAAACATTGGAAGCCAAAAGAAACTGTAGTATTACCAGACGACTTTTCTGAACTCATGAATTCATCAAATAGTCTAAAAACATCGGAAACATTAAGTTTCTTAAAAGAAGACAAAACAAAAAAGCCAGAAAAAATATTCAACGAATCAAATTGGGACTTAAACGATGAAAAAGGCTCAATACCCCCATTAAAATTTTCAAACGGAAAAACTCAAACAGATATAGTAAATGAAATTCTCGACTTAATCAAGAAAGGAACAAAAACAATATTTCTTCACGGTACGTGCGGTACTGGTAAGTCGGCAGTTGCATTAAACGTAGCCCGTAAATTAGGAAAATCATCAATAATAGTTCCAGTAAAAGCTCTTCAAAGGCAATATGAAGACGACTACACAACAAAAAAGTTCCTTTACAAAAAAAACGGCGAGAAAATGAAAATAGCAGTAATGACTGGTCGAGAAAATCACGATTCAATAATAAATCAAGGAGTTTCATGCGCAGACCAAGAACTCCCGGAAAATATTAAAATATCTGAAAAGAACTATCCAAAAATAGCAGACTACTTTCATAATAACCCTTTTGTTTCAGGGCGGGAAGTTCCAGATTACAAAAATATAAGAAGACTTTCAATAGCCCCTGCAAATCCATACTGGAGCCCCATAGTGCCTAGCACTTATGAATTAAATCAGTTAAAAGACGCTAAAAAAATAAAATATCAAGGTTGTGACAATAGAGAATACACATTCTATCATAGAAAATCAGGTTGCTCATATTACGACCAATATTTAGCATACAAACACGCAGATGTAATAATATTCAACGCAGCAAAATACAAAGCTGAATTATCATTAGGAAGAAAACCAGCAACAGAAATAGAAATAATCGATGAAGCTGACGAA
Organism: Nanobdellota archaeon; assembly: GCA_038044225.1. GTDB lineage: Archaea > Nanobdellota > Nanobdellia > Pacearchaeales > GW2011-AR1 > SICU01. The sequence continues at coordinate 1,194 of JBBTAL010000111.1, read as the reverse complement.
TTCCTAGATGGATTATTTCAGCAAGAAGAAATAAACCTGACAAGATTAGGAAACAGTTTTTCAACAATAATTCCAGAATCAGCAGACGCAAAAGAAACAGTAAGAGAAATTCAAGAATTAATAAGATTAGAAGAACAAAACAAACGAGCATTAGGAATAGATGAAAACCAAGTCTTTACTTTAGAAGAAACAAAAATAAAAAAACTATTAGAGCTTCTGCTAAAAGACAGAGAATTGGAATCTGAAATCTTGGTAGATGAGACAAACTATTCAAATAAAGCATTAGAATTAGCAAGAAATTTTGAAGAAATGACTGAAGAAATTTATTTAACATATAGAAAAGAAGAAGAAAACTTGTTTATAAAATTAGTAAGTACTAATTTATCACAAAAAATAGCCGAGCTACTAGACAAAAGCAAAGTTCTTCTATTCATGTCAGGAACTTTGCACTCTAAAAATGTATTAAATCACATATTCGGAATAAATGACTTCAAAACAGTAGAAGCGGAAACTCTCCAACAAGGGGCAATTGAAATAATGATGACTGGAAAAGAAAGAGACTGTAAATATGCAAACTTCACAAGCAACAACCATACAAGAAAAGACTATTTAGAAGCCCTAAACAAAACAGTAGAAAAAGCAAAGAGACCAACACTCATTCACGTAAACGCATTCCAAGACCTTCCAAATGAAGAAGAAAAATCGAAATATCTACTAACTCAGTTAACAACCCAAGAATCATTAAGAGAAACACAAGGAGAAGATAAAACAGGCAGAGCCATTTCAATATTCAAACAAGGTCTAAATAACAAACTATTTACAACAAAATGCTCCAGAGGCATAGACTTCCCAGGAGACATGTGCAACAGCGTCATTTTCACAAAATATCCTAATCCAAACATATCTGACACATTCTGGAAAATCCTTCAGAGAACACATCCCGACCACTTCTGGGAATTTTACCGAGACAAAGCATATAGAGAATTCTTGCAAAGAATATACCGCGCAGTAAGGTCAGTCAACGACCACGTTTACATCCTCTCGCCTGACATCAGAGTCATTCAATCCGTCAGGAAATTGCAAAACGGACAAGTTTAACTTATCTAGATCTTTTCCTAAAATAATTGATACGTTCACGCATCACTCCAGGTCCATATACAAAAATAGGCCATGTAAAAACCGCAGCAAATACTA
>JBBTAL010000110.1:0-1020 GCA_038044225.1 Nanobdellota archaeon | reverse complement strand
TGTTGCGGTTTATTGAGTGGTTGGATTATAGAAGACCTAGCGAAATAAATCGTCCATTGGTTTTAGTGGTTTATTCTTCATTGAGAGAACAGGCAAGAAAAGATAGGATTATTAGTAATTGAATGTTTATTCTTTTTTATTGATTAATCTCTTTTTATCTAAATTAAGAAAGTTTGTTTCTGAAACTATTGACGTTCCTGTTTCTGATTCTAACTCTTTTCTTGCATTATGTGCGATTTGTCCGCCTTTTTGAGCTGTTTGTTTGTTTTGTTCGAAACCTATTGAATCTCTTGCTACTGCAATGTCTGTTGTTGCCTTTTCTCCAAGCATTGTAAATATTAATTCCCAATCAGTCATGTGGTCTCTTAGATTCTGGTTTTTTCTGCTTAAACCCTTAAACTTTTTGTATTCTTCGACTTTTTTGCCGAATGTTGCTTTTGTGATTTCATTTGTTAAAATTGCAAAGTCTGTTTCTTCTTCTATGCCTCGGTTTTTCCATTCGTCTGTTAAATCTTGTCTGATTGCTATTCCTCTTAGTCGCTTATCTATCCAGTCTTTAGGATAACCTTTCATTTCATAGTATTTCTTTACTCTGTCTTGAGCTAATTCAGGGTTTTCTATTTCTTGTATTCTTTCATAACCTACTTGAGCAAGCCATAGTTTGAAAGGTTCTGCTTTTGGAGATGGAATAGACTGGATTATTCTAAAAAGAGATTCTGTGTTCGCACAATCCGTTTCTCTCAATTTGCCATCTTCTGCAATTAATTTCAACTGTACCCAAATTGGGGACAGTTGGAGTGCTATAAACTCCCTATCTTTAACCTTGCCCCAATATTGTCTTGGAGTGGGACTATCTGTTAATGCTTCAACTACATCAACTACTGAGAAAAACCACTGTTCTTCATGCCATATTCTACGTATTTTCTTGTCTTGAAATACAACAAGAGCTTTATCTTTATCCATTTGATTGAATTGAGATATTAGCTTATATATCTATTTTGTGTTTTAATCTCAAAGTTA
>JBBTAL010000109.1:0-4787 GCA_038044225.1 Nanobdellota archaeon | reverse complement strand
ACGGATTTGATTATAAATTTATTTGTGATCTTAATAAATTTTCTTTGCTTGAAAATGATGCTCCAAATATTTGCGCAGATAGAATAGATTATTCTTTGAGGGAGATTATTGATTTTGAGACTCCTGAAAAATTCAATTTTATTTTGAAAAGTCTCATTAATCATAAAGGCACAATTATTTTCAATTCTTTGGAGGCTGCAGAAATTTTTTCATTAGATTATGCAATATGTCAAAAAGAACATTGGGCAGGTAATGAAGCTAAAGCTAGATATCATATTCTTGGAAAAACACTTAAGCGTGCATTAGATAATAAGATAATCTATCTTTCCGATTTTTTGAAAACAGATAATGAGGTAATAGAAATTTTGCAAAAGAGCAAAGATAATGAAATTATTGAAGGGTTGAATTTACTTAAAAGTGGATTTACAGTGAAATTATCAAATGGAAGTGGAGCAGTTGTATTACAGAAGAAATTTAGATATGTGGATCCTTTTGTTTTGAATAATGGTTTGCTTACTTTGTTGAGCAGTTTATCTATGGTTTATAAGGAGTCTTTGGAAAAACAAAAGGAAGAGTCTATTTCTTCAGATTATTTAGAGGTTGTTGCGAAATGAATTCCGAGCAATACTTTCAGCATATTAATGACGAAGTTAAGAAGGCATACGCTGTTGCAGAAGTTGCTAGGGCTAAGGGGCTTGACCCCGTTTCTAAAGTTGAAACTCTTATTGCTATATCTCTTGCTGAAAAAGCGGTTGGTTTGATATCTGTTGTTTATCCTCAGCTTCAAGATCAGAAGATAATTAATAGAATTCTTGAACTTGAGAAACAATACGGGCAACTTACTATGTCGGTTTGTTTGGGAATTGCAGAAGATATTGCACGTGAAAAATATTGCAAGTTTAAAGATTTGATTCAGGCAATTGATGCAGGTATTCGTGTTGCTTTTTCTTATTTTACTTTAGGGGTTGTTTCTTCTCCTATTGAAGGTTATACTGAGTTAAAATTAGGAAAAACTCTCGATGGGAAGGATTATTTTATTGCTTATTTTTCAGGACCTATACGCAGTGCTGGAACTACTGCGAGTTGTGTTGCTTTGATGGTTATTGATTATTTGAGGGAGTTATTTAATTTTGCTAAATACGATCCGACAGAAGATGAAGTTAAGAGATATGTTACTGAAAATTATGATTATCACGAGAGGGTTAATAATTTACAATATCTTCCTAGTGAAGAAGAGATTACTTTTTTGGCTAAGAATTTACCTATTCAGATTTCTGGAGAACCTACGGAGCAAAGAGAGGTTTATAATTATAAAGATCTTCCTAGGGTAGAGACTAATCAAATTAGGGGCGGGATGTGTCTTATTTTTTCAGAAGGTCTTGCTCAAAAGGCTGCTAAAGGTTTTCGTTTATTGAAGGCTGCGAAGGCTAATGGGTTTAAGTCAACTGGATTTGATTTTCTTCAAGAGTATGTTGATGTAATTCAGAAGAAGAAGGTTAAAGGAACGGGTGCTGGAGACGGAATTCCGACCTATATGAAAGATATTGTCGCTGGAAGACCAATATATTCTCATCCCAGTCGTTCTGGTGGTTTTCGTTTTCGTTATGGCCGGTCTCGCAATGCCGGATTTTCCGCTACTTCTGTAAGTCCTGCTACTATGGCTGTTTCTAGGAATTTTTTAGCAGTTGGGACGCAGTTGAAGATTGAAAAGCCGACTAAGGGATGTGCTATTTCAATGGTTGAAAATATAGAAGGGCCTATTGTAAAGTTGAAAGATGGCTCTGTTGTAAAGCCAATTACTATGGAAGATGCCCACAAGATTAAGAATTTTGTAGAAGAAATAATCTATTTAGGGGATCTTTTATTTTCTTTGGACGATGTTATTAATAGAAATCATGCTTTGTTGAAGCCAGGGTACGTTGAGGAGTGGTGGAATTTACAGTTGGAGAAAGCTGGAGGGGCTGTTTTAGATAGTTGTAATGTCTCTTTTGAAGAAGCGGTTGAGATGTCTAATAAATATTTGATTCCTCTTTATCCAGATTATATTTATTATTGGACTCAAATTAACTACTCGGGGTTTTTAGGACTTGTTGATTGGATTGCACATGGGAGGATTTCGGAAGATCAACTATTTGTTTTGCCTTATTCTAAATCTGATAGGGAAAGATTTGTTGTTGGAAAAAGAGCACTTGAAATTATTGGATGTCCTCATACAGTTCACTTAGAGAGTGTTATTTTAAATTCTAAAGATAGTAAGGCACTTTTATTTAATTTAGGAATTTCTTCTTTTGAATCTCTGGATAATTCTTTTGACGAACTTGTTAAGAAGGTGCCTGCTGATGGAGATGTTTTAGAAGTTGTGAACATTCTTTCTTCTACAGTTATTAAAGATAAGGCAGGAGATTTTATTGGCGCTCGTATGGGAAGGCCTGAGAAAGCTAAACTTCGTAAGTTGACTGGAAGTCCACATGTTCTTTTTCCTGTAAGTGAGGAAGGCGGGCGTTTGAGAAGTGTTCAAGCAGCTGTTGAGTATGGCTCTGTACAAAGTGATTTTCCAAATTTCTTTTGTGGATTATGTGGAGATGATAGCCCATACCCTAGATGTCCTGTTTGTTTGACTTTGTGTAAGAAAAGAAATTATTGCAGGGCTTGTGAGAAATATTCTGATGGACCTTGTTCAGAACATCCGGAGAATATTCAAGGGCATTCATTGCGTCGTGTGGATATGAAGATGCAATTTGATTTGGCTAAGAAGATGATTGGTGCTCGTATAGATGATTTGCCTGTCGTTATTAAGGGCGTACGTGGCACAATGAGTCAAGATCATAGTTGTGAGCATCTTGCTAAGGGGCTTTTACGAGCTAAGTATAATTTGCATGTGAATAAAGATGGGACAATTAGATACGACATGACTGAAATGCCTTTAATGTATTTTAAACCTAAAGAAATAGGAACTAGTGTTAAGAAGTTGATTGAATTGGGGTATGAAAAGGATTATAACGGAGTTTCTTTGACTAACGATAATCAGATTCTTGAAATATTTCCTCACGATATTGTTTTGCCTTCTTGTCTTGAAACCCTTGATGAGAAAGCAGATGATGTTTTTTTTAATATAACTAAGTTTGTTGATGATGAGCTGGAGAAACTTTATAAGATTGACAGATTTTTTAATTCTGTTAATAAAGATTCTTTGATAGGCTGTTTATTTGCTTGTATTGCTCCGCATATTTGTACCGCTACTGTTGGTCGTCTCATTGGTTTTTCTAAGACTCAGGCATTTTTTGCTTCTCCTTATATGCATGCGGCTATGCGTAGAGACGCCGATGGTGATGAATCGGCAGTTATTCTTTTGATGGATATGTTGCTTAATTTTTCTCGAAAGTTCTTGCCATCTCATCGCGGAGGGACTCAAGATGCTCCTCTTGTTTTGAACGTGAAGATTAATGCTGGAGAAGTTGATGACCAGATTCTTGATTTGGTTTGTGGTAAATATCCTATTGAACTTTATGAGTTGGCTGAGCAGAGAAAACATTCTTCTGAAGTTCAAATAGAGAGAATTGCTCATCGTTTGAAAAATGGAAAAGACCCATTTACAAATTTAGGGTTTACCCACGATGTTGATAATTTTAATCATGCTGTTTTGAATTCTGCTTACAAGACTTTACCTACAATGCATGATAAGGTTGCTGAACAAATGGATTTGTGTTCCAAGATACGTGCGGTTGATGTTAGTGATGTTGCTCGCTTAGTTATTGAACGTCATTTTATTAGAGATATTAGAGGCAATTTAAGAAAGTTTTCTCAACAGGTTTTTAGGTGTGTTGATTGTAATGAAAAGTTTAGACGTCCGCCTTTGGCTGGGAAATGTACTAAGTGTGGAGGAAAGATAATATTTACTATATCTGAAGGGAGCATTATAAAATATATGGGGGCGGCTTTGAATTTGGCGAGGACTTATAAGGTTTCGCCTTATTTGTTGGAAAATTTGGAGATAGTTCAAGGAGACATTTGGAGTATTTTTGGGAAGGAGAAAGAGAAGCAGGCGAAGTTGGTTTTCTGAACTATAACAAAGTTTATATTCTATAGAATGCAACTTTATCATATGACTGAGCAAGTAAATATGGAAAAAGAAAAGATAATAAATCTGATAAGCAAACTACAAATATACGATAATCCAAAAGGATATAAACTAAATTATGAAGGTGTTAGGAAAAGGCTTAGCTCGGTTATTGATGGCTTAATTTTGTGCGGAGATGAATGTTTAGATGAATTGCACAAGTTAATTGAACATGGGGAAACATGGAGTTGTCTTTTTGCCCTTGAAATTCTCAAAGAAATTAAAAGTGAAAAGTCAATCTATTATTTGATAGATTACATTATAATGGTTGAAAAAGAAGATTATGGAGATTCAGGCGAAAAAGCAATGTCTGCATTAACTAACATTGGAAAATCTGCTATTGGGCCCCTAATAAAAGAGATTAAAAAACAATTTGAAAAAAAGGTATTCTACTTTTATTTAACTGGTGCTTTGACTGAGATAAAGGATGATGCGGTTTATGAATTCATGAAGGAAGTAACTGAAGATTATATAAAAGATGAGGAAAAATACGACGAATGGTTTCATATAGATATGTTTATTCATGATTTTGATAAACAAGAGAAAAAGGATATTCTTCCTTTATTAAAGAATATTATTGGTCTGGACAGGGTATCTAAACACGAGAAAATCGAGATTAAAGGAGCCATAGAACGGCTTGAAGATCCCGTAGCATATGAACAAAGATTAA
>JBBTAL010000108.1:1671-3121 GCA_038044225.1 Nanobdellota archaeon | reverse complement strand
ATTTCTTGATGTTTTTGCCATAATAAAGGGGTAAGAAAACAGTACTTAAACCTTTCTAAGGCAAAGATTTAAATACATTCAAAATAAAATTGATTTATCACGATATCACTGTAGATTATAGTATATCAATCACACTCACGCTTATTTGAGTCTTTACTGGCTTAATTATCTGGCTGTAGCTGACACTAGATTTCTACATTTATATCTTTAAACAAAAATGGCAAAAGTAAGTCCGGCATCGATAAAGTATATGGTTTGTGCTAGTTTTGCTGCTGAAGGACCAATTGAGAAGCCGGACGTTATAGGGGCTATTTTTGGTCAGACCGAGGGACTTTTGGGAACAGAACTTGAGATGCGCGAACTTCAAAAGGAAGGGAAAATAGGGCGTATTGAAGTTGAATTGAATACGGTTGATGGGCGCACAGTTGGAGAGATAAAGTTGCCTAGCGCTCTTGATAAGTCTGAGACTACTATTATTGCTGCTACTCTTGAGACTATTGATAAAATAGGTCCGAGTGAAGCAAAGGTGACTATAACTAAGATTGAGGACGTTCGCGGAAGCAAGAGAGATTATATTATTGAAAGAGCTAAAGCTTTACTTGAAGGTCTTGATTCTTCTGGAAAAGATAGTATTTCTAAGACGTTGAAGGAGGAAAGTAGAGTCGCTAGGATTCAAGAGTATGGTGAGGAACAGTTGCCTGCTGGAAATATTAGTGGAAGTGAAATAATTGTTGTTGAAGGCCGTGCTGATGTGGTTAATTTATTGAAGAATAGAGTAAACAATGTAATTGGAATGAATGGAGCTAAACTTCCTAAGGAGATATCAATACTTAGTAAAGATAAGGAGATAACTTTATTTATTGACGGCGACCGCGGAGGAAAATTAATTGCTAAGAATGTTTGCGATAATGCTAAAATTGCTTTTATTGCGGTTGCACCTGATGGAAAGGAAGTTGAAGAATTAGAAGGAAAGGAGATATTGCTTGCATTGCGCAGAAGAATGCCTGCTCGCGATTTTCTTTATAGAATGGGAAATGATAACTCTGAAGCTGAAGTAGCTCCTTTTGCTGGAGATGTGGCTTCTGCTTTGAAAGAGAAGTATAAAGAAATTGGAGGAACAAAAAAAGCGTTACTTTTGAATGCTGATTTGTCTGTTTCTAGAGCTATCTCTAGTGCGGAGATTGTTCCTGCATTGAATAGAAATAGGAGCAATGTTGCTGCTGTAATCATAGATGGAATAGCTACAAAGCAAGTTATACAGGCTTGTGAAGAAAGAGGAGTTTCATTTATTGCTGCTAAGAACTTCGCAGCCGTTGAGACGAATATTGAGTTGATTGGACTTTAAATTTTGTTTGATTTGATAACTTTTGATTTTTAATAAATAATTAATTTTTACGAAACATTTAAATATGTGCATGCACATGTTTACACAAGAGTCATTATGACCAAT
>JBBTAL010000108.1:0-1571 GCA_038044225.1 Nanobdellota archaeon | reverse complement strand
CGAAACATTTAAATATGTGCATGCACATGTTTACACAAGAGTCATTATGACCAATATAACTTTAGCAATCCCTGATGAATTGAAGAAAGAACTGCAAGAACATGACGAGGTTAATTGGAGTGCAGTTATAAGAAGGGCATTGTTAGAACATCTTCGAAAGATTCGTATTGCTGAATCAATTGCTAGTAAGAGCAAGTTAACTATGAATGATGTTGCTGAAATTGCACATAAGATTGATAGTTCTGTTGCAAAAAAGCTAAGAAATAAATGAAACTTGTGATTGATACCAATATCCTCATGTCTGCGCTTATTAGAAACTCTATGACTAGGCAGATAATTCTTAAATCTGGATGGAAATTTCTTTACCCTAGGATTTCTTTAGGAGAAATTGAAAAGTATAAAAATTATATTATTGGAAAAGCTGGACTTTCTGAGAATGATTTTCAAGAATTATTTAATATAATTATAAATTATATTTCTTTGATAGAGAATTCTAATTATTTAGATAAATTAGATGAAGCTGAAGTTATTATGAGGCATATTGATGAAAAGGATGTTGTATTTATTGCTTGTGCACTTTCTTGCAATAATGATGGTATTTGGACAGATGACGGAGATTTTGATAAACAAAATCAAGTTAAAATATGGAAAAGTGAAGGTGTGGTTGATATTTTCAAAAGGGAGAAGGCTTACTACTAAATATCTTGAGAATTATATAGTGAAAGACCTAAATAATTGAACAAGATTGTAGGTCTTTCCCTTGATAGTCAAGGCACAACTGTTCAATTTTCAGTGTCCTTGACTATATTTATATACTTGTTTTTACATTTAGTTAGATGCACATTAAATATGCAAAAGAGGTTGTTGCAATTTTAATTTTAGTTGTTGCAGTTCTTGCTTTGTATTACACTTTTGTTCCTGTAAGCTGTTCTGATTACTCGTGTTTTGAGGCTCATATGACTAAATGTAAGCCTGCTGTTTATATTAATGAGGAAGAAGAGGCTTCTTGGAAGTATGAGGTTTTAGGAACTGCAGATAAGAAATGCCAGATTGAGGTTACTCTTTTGAATGCTAAGGAAGGAAATGTAGATTTGAGGCAATATGAAAAAACTAATATGATTTGCGCTTATGCTATAGGTGTTGCTGGATATCCTGAGAAGAACCTTGTCGCTTGTCATGGAACGCTTAAGGAGGGCTTGCAGGCAGTAGTTATTGAGAAATTGTATAAGTATATTGTTGTTAATTTGGGCGAGATAAGAGAGGAATTGATTTATTAGAGTTATTTGAACTATTTCAAGTGACTGATTAAATAAATAAAAAACAAAGCTTTAAAAATGTTTTTCTATATTCTAAACATATGATAGATCTTAAGTTTATTAGAAATAATCCAGATTTAGTTAAAGAGAATATAAAGAAGAAATTTCAGAGTAGTAAGTTAAAACTTATTGATGAGCTTCTAGAAAAAGATGAACTGTATCGAAAATATCAAATAAAAATACAGGAGTTGAGACATCAAAGAAATACTTTATCCTCAGAGATTGGTAATTTAAAGAGGAATGGTGAAGATAGTT
>JBBTAL010000107.1:0-3790 GCA_038044225.1 Nanobdellota archaeon | reverse complement strand
AGCATCCATTTATCATTATAGATGAAATTATGAATGGGAAAAATTATTGCATAACGGGGATGGCAGCTGCAAACTACTGGAAACTGACTGACCAGATACCACAGGTTTTTGAGGTATGGAACAATAGGACGCATAAAAGAATTAAAGTACTTAATACAATTATAGATTTCAAAAAGCATAAGATTGCCGAGCTACCTCAAGGCATTAACCGAGAAATCTATGGTCACAAATTCATAATCGCTGTCAAAAAGGAGATTCAAAAATGGAAATCACATTAGAAAGATTGAAAATAATTTCCGGAAGAGAAGGTTTCAACATAGTAATGATTGAAAAGGATTATTTGGTTACTTATTTGCTTTATCTTATAAGAAACGTAGAGGGAATTTACTTTAAGGGAGGAACCGCTCTTCATAAAATAATCTTAAATCATGAAAGACTGAGCGAAGACCTTGATTTTACATTAACAAGAAATGTAGGCGAGGTAGTCAAAGATATAGAATTTGTTATTAAAGAATCAATATTTAATAAGATAACTCGAGGAAAAGATGTTGATAATTTTGTTAGACTTATAGTGCACTATAAATTATTCCATGAAGAAGGCACTATATTTATTGATTTAAACGAGCGTGGTAAATTAATTCTTAAGCCAGTCAAGTATCAAATAAATCATTTTTACAAAGATATAATTCCAGAGTTTTCTGTCATGTGCATGAATAAAGATGAAATATTAGCTGAGAAATTTGCAGCAGCTGCAACAAGATACAGAGCAAGAGACTACGCAGACCTCTATTTTATTGCAAAAAAGGGAATAGAAATAAACTTAGATATTACTGAGAAGAAATTCAAAGAAGACGACAAACAATTTGAAAAAATGGACATCTTTAAAAAAACAAATAAGATATATCTAAATTGGAAAAAAGATTTAACTCCTATCTTAAGGAATATGCTCGATTTTAAAGAGGTAATGAATTTTCTCGCTAATTATTACAAGCTAAAAGAAGAAAAAGAAAAGAAAAAGGATAAATTAAAGAGTTAATTTAAAACGCTTTGTTATTGCAAATACAAAGGTTTAAATATTCATATACTTTCATATGAAAAGGTGTATAAATATGTATGAAAATAAATACAAGAATATTGGGCTGACTAGCTCTGGAGATTTGGAGATTTTCCTTAATCTTATTGCTGCGTTGAATGAACCGCTGGAATTGTTTGCAATAGGTGGGACTGCAATGGTTTTAAAGAATATAAAAGAGTCTACAAAAGATATAGACTTCTTGACAACTGAAAAGTATGAGAAAATAAAGCGAATGTTTAATTTAGCGGGATTGAAAGAGGAAAGTCCTGTTAAGGCTTGTAATATATGGAGACTTGATGGATTGAGAATAGATATTTTTTATGATGGTTTTATTATGGGAATACCTTTTCCGGAAGACTGGAGAAAACTTTCCGAGCATATTAAGGGAATTGGGAAGATTAGACTTAATATTCTTAATTGGTATGATTTAATTATAACAAAGATTTCAAGGTCTGAAAAGAGAGACATTGAGGACATTATCGCAATAATTAAAAGTCAGAAACTTGATTTTAATTTTCTTAAAGAAAGATATTATTCAATTGCTGAAACCTCTTTAATTTCCGATTTTGATTATAAATTCGAACATCTGGAGGCAGAATATGATAAGCGCAAGACTAATTAAAGCCATTGAGAACAAAGGTTTTTTCCTTGAATTCCCTAATTATGATTCTTCTGAAGATATAATAATTGAAATATTGCGAGAGGACAATTATAGACTTAATTTAGCAATACCATTTTTCTTAATGGATAAGATTGATTATAATAGGATAATATTGAAGCTTGGTGCTAATCAGAAAAGAGAGTTTGAAAAGATAATTTTAATTTCCGATAAGATTTACAGAAAAGAAGGCGTTTCTAATAATATTAAGGATTTAATTAAAGAAAATAGAATAACCAGGAAGTTTTCAAGTAATGAGTTTGAAGATTGTTATGGGGCATTTAAGGAAAGTCTTGTTAGAGCTGGTGAAAAAACGCAGGAGATAATAAAGAAACAGTCTAAGTTAAGATTGAACTTGGATTTGAATAAGAGTCTTGCCGTTTTGTTTTCTCCAGCGAAGATAAAGATAATGAGCAAGATATTTAATCATGAAAAACTTAGCAATACAGAGCTCAAGTATTATTATAGGTCTATTTCAAATATAAATAAAGCTGTATTGAATCAGTCTGTTCAGGATTATCTTAGGAATATAGAAATTAGTAAGAAGTTTTATTGAGTTAATTGTTATTTACTATTTTCTGCCCAGTTCCACCACTTGCCGTTTCCTATAATGATGTGGTCGAGGAGTTTTATGTTTACTGTGTTACCTGCTTCTATTAGTTTCTTTGTGACGTCTAGGTCTTCTGGGCTTGGCTGAGGATCTCCGCTTGGGTGGTTATGCAGGATGATTATCCTGCTGGCTGCGGCTTTTATCGCTGGTCTGAAGACTTCTCTTGGTTCGATGATTGCCGCGTCTAGAACTCCCTTGCTTACTAGATGCTCTCCAATTATGTGGTTCCTTGTGCTTAGCATTATTATGTAGAAGTGTTCTTGTTTTTCGTTTTTTAGGCGTTCGTGAAATAAATCGAAGACGTCACTTGCTTGAGTTATTCTGTTTATAGGGGTTTTTGACTGATTGATGCGTTTTTGAAGTTCTGATATTGTTAATATTTGCATGGCTTTGGAAGGACCTATTCCATTTATTTTCTGTAACTCTGTTAGGGAGCACTCTAGAAGTTTGTTTAACCCATATTCATTAATAAGTCTGTTTGACATTTCTATTACGTTTTCTCCTCTTTCTCCTTTTTTTCCTCTGGTTCCTGTTCTTAGAAGTATTGCTATGAGCTCTGAATCACTTAGGGCTTGTGGACCTTGTTTTAAGAAGCGTTCCCTTGGCCTATCTCCTATGGGCATTTCTTTGATTATCATGATTGGATTGTGGGTGACTACATTTGTGGGTTTTGTGGTCACCCGAGGTTTATTTTCTTGAATTCTATTCTTCTTTCTGCTTCAAGAAATATTATCTTGAACATTTCAAAAAATCCAAGTCTTCCAATTATAAAGTTTAAGCCTTCTTTTTCAGGAACTAAAATAGGAATATCAAAATTGTAAAACTCTCTTCCTTTTCCAAAATGAACATTTATTCTTCCCTCTTTTGATTTTACAGGTACTCCGGATATTCCTGAAACCTCATTTTCACTCCCATAATCTATTTTCATTACTTCTGCTAGCTCTTTTGGGATTATAGTTATATCTGAACCAGAATCTAATATCCTGAAAACATTTATTTTCTCTTCACCTATGGCTAATGGTATCATAGGTCTAAAAATAAATTTTCCTGATTTTAATTGAACTGCTTTATACTTGAATGAGAAACTCATCTTAGCTTATAGATAAAACGATTGGATTTGCTTCGGGGAGTCTGCCAATTAATGGCTTTTCATTTGGGTAATTTTTCTTAATAAAATCATAAACTTCTTTGAAAGATGTACTATGCACTACTATCTTATTATTTACTATAGCAACCCATTCTCCAGCATACTTTGAAGTTTTATCTTCTGATAGTGATTCAAAGTTTGATATTATATCTTGCATGATTTGTCTACTCTTCATATATATTTAAGATTTTGCTTTTTGAAGATATGCGATTTATTGACTTTGAATAATATTTTAAAGCCTGGTTTATTATTAAAATTTATGATAAAGGGAATTATATTTGATTTTGGGAGCGTCATATA
>JBBTAL010000106.1:1776-3120 GCA_038044225.1 Nanobdellota archaeon | reverse complement strand
ATGAAACAATCCCTAAAGTATTTAATTTAATCAAACTAGGCGAAGAGCTAAAAAAACACAAGAACATAGTAATAAAAGTTCATCTAGTTCCAGGACAGCCTGAAAATTCAACAAAAATAGAGTTTTTAGAGCCAATAATACAATTCTGCGCAACTAATAAGAATCCAGGTTCAGACATTATTATAGCCGAAGGCGTTAACGGAGCAGAAACACGAGATTTATTCGACGAATTAGGTTTTACAAAATTAGCAGAAAAATACAGTCTCGGCCTAATAGACTTAAACGAGTCTTCATCGGTAGAAATTCAAAATCCCGAATTTTTAAGATTTCAATCCATACATTACCCTGAATTATTACTCAATAGCTTTGTAATAACAGCAACTCCAGTAAAACCACATGCAGAATTAGGAATGTCAGCATCTTTAGACACAATGATTGGAGCATTTCCAGCTTACAAATACAGAGGATTTTTCTCAAGAACAAAAAACAAATTAAAAGACTATCCTCTAAAATACCAAATTCACGATATATTAAAGTGCAAAATGCCAGACCTAGCAGTAATAGATGCAGGAGATAAAGGATACGTAATCACAGGTAAGCCTTTAGACATGGATAAACAGGCATCAAAAGTCCTGGGTTTAGACTGGAATAACGTTCCCCACATAAGATTAGTTGACGAAAGCTTCTCTCTAATAAAGAAAGAAGAAGGCGTAGACAACTTAATAGGAAAACTAGTAGAAAACAAATAAATCTATTAACCCTTAATATCTTACTTAATCATGAAAAAAACAATAAATTCAGGTTTGTTTTTTGCATGCAAGCAAAATCTTTTATGGATTTTGCTGCACAGAAGTTTATTTTATAAACAAAACTTCTCGTGCTCAAGATTTAATAAATTTAATGGAGAAATCTTGACATGAAAAAGAGCGTTCGAGTAATAATTCAAGGCGCAATCCAACCAGTATTCTTTAATCGATTTGTCAAAGAAAACGCAGATAAATTAGGAGTAAGAGGTTTCGTAAGAAACACAGGCGACGGCAGAGTCGAGGTCTTCATAGAGGGAAACATGAATGAGGTAAATTCAATGATTGAAGTCTGTAAGAAAGGTCCACAACATGCACTAATAAGAAACACTGAAGAAAGAGAAGAAAGATTTCAAGGTTTCAGAGATTTCAGAGTCATGGATTTTTAACAAATTAAACAATCAAAAACTATCTTCCTCTTCATCTTCTGCCTCTTCATCCTCTTCGTCTTCAACACGAGTGTCTCTCTCGTCTTCAATACGGTCTTCCATAATCCAATTTCATCCAACTACTATTTAAATTTTGCGAATACCTTCCACAG
>JBBTAL010000106.1:0-1766 GCA_038044225.1 Nanobdellota archaeon | reverse complement strand
ATTTTCTCGAAAATATGAAAATTTATCTATTAGATATTTGCAACATCATTATAGACAATTCTGTTGATTGTGTTATGTCAATTCAGAATTGTCTTATCAGAGAATTTTGAACAAATTATAATCTAATCATCAGAATTCTCTGTATCGGCTAAATTGCAAATATCTATAAATCACATTTTCCATAGCCAAACATGGGTAGAGAAGATATAATCATAGAAGAGCGCTTAAAGAAGCTACAAGCAATAAGAAACGAAGGTATGGATCCTTATCCTCAAAATTTTGAAGTAAAAGACTATTCTCAAGATTTACAAGACACTCACAAATCTCTAAAAAATGGTTCAAAGTCAAAAAAGAAAGTAGTCGTTGCTGGAAGATTAATGAGCATTCGCGATTTCGGGAAAATAGCTTTTGGAGTTTTACAAGATAAAAAAGGGACAATACAAATAGCACTTCAAGCAGGAGAAACCCCAGAAAAAACAATGTCTTTCTTTAAAAAATATTTTGACACGGGAGACATCATAGGAATCGAAGGCACAATTTGGCGCACAGAACGCGGAGAGCTTTCAGTTTTAGTAAAAAATGCAACCTTACTTACAAAATCAATCCTCCCGCTTCCAGAAAAATGGCACGGCCTACAGGATAAAGAAGAAAGATATAGAAAAAGATACTTAGACTTAATGATGGATTCAAAAGTCAAACAAGTCTTTCTAACTCGTGAAAAAATAATTAGTTGCGTAAGGAATTTATTAAGGGAAAAAGAATTTATAGAAGTAGAAACTCCAGTGTTGCAGTCATTATACGGTGGAGCTTCTGCAAATCCTTTCAAAACTCATCTAAATGCCTTAGATATAGATTTGTACTTAGCTATCTCGCCAGAATTATATCTTAAACGCCTAGTAGTAGGTGGAATTGACAGAGTGTTCACAATTTGCAAAAATTTCAGAAACGAAGGAATAGACCATCAGCACAATCCTGAATTTACAATGATGGAATATTATACTACTTACAAAGATTATGAATTTCACATAGAATTTACAGAAGAATTATTCAATAAATTAAGAAAAGAATTAAAATTAGGAGATTCAATAGAATATAGAGGAAATAAAATATCTCTTAAAACTCCTTTCAAAAGAATAACTTTTAGAGATTTAATTCTAAAAGAAACAGATATTGATATTAATATCTCAAATGATTTTAATAAACTAAAAAAAGCAATAAATGATAAAAAAATACAAATTAATATTTCAGAATGTCATCATTACGGTGCATTACTAGATGAATTATACAAAAGAGTAGCTCGTCCTAAAATAATTCAGCCAACATTTTTGACACATTATCCTGTTGAGATGATTGCTCTTGCAAAAAGAAATAAAAAAGACCCAAGCAAAATTAACTCTGTTCAATTAATAATTGATGGAGCTGAAGTGTTAAAGGCATACGATGAACTTAATGATCCTTTAGATCAAGAAACACGACTGAAAGAACAACAAACTTATTTAGCTGGTGGGGATGAAGCGGCAATGCCCTTAGATGAAGACTTTATTACAGCTCTTAAATACGGAATGCCTCCAACAGCAGGATATGGCTTAGGAATTGATAGAATAACTATGATTTTAACTGGACAAGAGTCCCTAAGGGACGTAATTCTATTTCCATTCATGCGTCCTGAGAAACCAGATGATAAAAAGGAAATTAAAAAATGACAGACGAAATAGACCTCATAATAAAAAGCAAAATAAAATCCGCAGTTCCAGAACTCAGCGTAG
>JBBTAL010000105.1:0-6798 GCA_038044225.1 Nanobdellota archaeon | reverse complement strand
AACATCATGATTTCCTTCAATAATCACAAGCTTAGAGCATTTAGCACGAACATATTCAATAAACTTAACAATTAAATTCCATTCATCATTTAATATAAATCCAAATTCATGTTTAATATCTCCAAGAATAACTATATTTTCAACAAACCCTCCAACCTTAAAAATTATCAAATCAAAATCAGCAATACATTTATTATAAAGTTTAACGGGAATCATAACTCCCGAAGCCCTCATTGCCCCTTCATATCCAAGGTGCAAGTCACCAATTACAAGAACTCGTTCGCCCTTTTCCTCAATAAGTAAGCATTTTCCAATATAATCAATCTTCATATCAATTAACTAAAAAAACCAGTTAAAAACCTTTATACTATCCAATCTCTTTTACAGTTGAAACACACCCTCTACAAAGGACACTAATCCCCGGCTTATCACAATAATTTTTACAATCTTCTCTACTCATCACCTCATTAACTTTCTTATTTTCACAACTAATTTCACAATTCACATTGCCTCCCAAATCCTCACTTAAAGAGGAAAACCTAACCACATCGCTTCTTTTCAAAGCAACAATAGATAAGATTAAAGCAAATATAGCAATAATACCTATAACAATAATCCAAAATTTTAAGCTCTTCATTTTAAAACATCAGACTACATAAACAAAACCGATTTATATATCTTATCATCTTCCCTCAATCACCTTCAAAACTTCAATTTAATAAAATTGAAGGATTAAAAATTATCTACTTTCAATCACCTTTAAATGAAGTTCATGCATCCTCTTTAAGAAATTAATTCTATCTTCAACTTTAATAAAATCAGAATGACTCTGCGTCAATAAATTCAATCCAAAAGGAGAAACCAAAGGCGTCCGAACAATAGAAATTTCTATATCTTTTCTCTCAATTTTCTTTAAAATCTCCTCGGCGTGATTAATATCCATCAAATCATTCAAAACCTCTCGCCTAGCCTCCCTAAGAATAGGAAAATCTTTACTCAATTCATTAACCGCGCTCAAAAGAAAATGAGAATGCATCTGCTGTTTCCCAACACTCTTACTTCGCCCCTTATAATTTCTCAATATCATAAGCGAACGCGCAGCACAATGTCTGAATCTTCTTCGTAAAACATCGGTCTTATTTATTGCCTCATCAAGAATCTTCCTTAAATTAACGCTAGTAACTCCTTTCAATATCTTATTTACATCTAAATTCTCTCCAGAAATAAAAAACCCATTATCATTTATTCCAATTTCTACATCTCTATGCTTCAACTGAGCCGCAACAAACCCATAAGCTCTAGAAAGTGCATCATTAACACGCCTTCCATAAAGCGAATGAAACAATAAATATTCTTTCTCCTGTTTAAACTGCTCAACAATCAATTTTTTATCCGTAGGCAGCGCAGAAAAATCCCTCTGTTCAAGACAATATCTATATATCTGCCCTGCAGCTTCACCAGAACAATAAGTATAATCTTTAATGAATTTAACACATTCAATAGAATTACTTACTCTCTCACTAACAAGCCCTCTAAATTTAGAAATAGCTAAAGCGACATCATAACTCAAAGGCAACTGCTCAGAAAACCAAGAAGGAATAGTGGGCTGTCGACTAACATTAGCAATAACATACGCCTTCATCCCCTTGCTATGGATAAATTGATACTTCGCTCCTCCAAGAACAAAAACATCTCCCTTCCTAAGCTTCTCAAGAAACGCCTCATCAATGCTTCCGACGGTAGACCCCTTCGTTTCCACAGGGGAATTAATAACAACAGAAACAAAACCCTCTTCAGGAATCGTCCCAATATTTGTCAAATAAATCAACCGCGCAAGTTTACCCCTCTTTCCTACTTGTTTAGTTGAAGTATCATACCATATCTTTGCATAAACATTCCTGTGCTCCAAATCGTAATCTCCAGATAAATAACTAATAACACTCATAAAATCTTCCTTGCTCAATGTAGAATAACAATAACTCTTTCTAACTAAAGTCAACATCTCATCAATATTCCAAATTCGTGAAATGGCCATTCCATAAATATGTTGAGCAAGAACATCTAATGCATTAACAGGAATATCCACTCTGTCAATTATTTTCTCTTTCATGTGTTTCATCAACACAGCGCACTCAACCAAATCATCTCTATCCATAACAACAAATCTTCCCTTAGGATTAGCATGTAACTGATGCCCAGCACGACCACAATTATGAGTTATTATATTACCAACTATAAAATTATTCGGCTCTTTTTCTAATGTTAGATTGTATACTTGTTTCCTGCCGGAATTTTCTATAGATAAAATCTTGCTATAACTTATATATTTATCAAATTCTTCTCTAACAGACATATAAGGAGAGTAATCTTTAGTTAATTCCTTTCCTCTTTTTGCTTTTTCCCCAAAACAAGGAATATTCTCAAAAAACTTTCTCAAATCCTCCTTTCTTAATATCTGAAGACAGTACATCCACCCATCACTTACTTTTTTTATTAATTTAGAAGGCTTTATCTTATCCTTTCTTATTTTATTGTTAATTCCAAGTCTGGAAATTAACTTATGGAGTCCAAATATAAACTGTTTACTGGCGCTAAAAATTCTTATCATTCCATGGCTTTTACCTTTCACAATATTCAAATTACCATCGCCTTCAAATATTCCTTCTAAATACGAATAAATCAAATCACTCGGGAGAGAATAAATAGTTTCGCTTACATACAAATCATAACTTTTTCTCTTACATACAATTCCCAAATTAATAAATAAATTTGTCAACAGATTGGACCCAAATTCAAGATTATAAAATCCATCTTTAAATTTTATATAAGGGTCAATTTCAAAAGTTCTAACTATTTCCCTTATCTTATCAATCATGACTTTAGATTTATTACCTATCTTTATTTTATAATATTCATTTCCCTCCTTATCTTTGCTTTTAACAATGCATCCATCAGTTGCAGTTATTCCAGCCAGCCACATTATTTCTCCTGTCAATTTTAACGGCCATTTTGGCCACTTACTTCCTTTGGTTTTTATAGCTCTCAAATGCTCAAAGTATCTTTCTTTAGAAACTCCACATATTTCGCAAGTTTTTAGAAAATAGTCTAATCTTATGCTCTTTTTTCTTCCACTTAATCGCCTCATATCTATAAGTCTCAAATAAGGGATTTCAGAGAGTTTGGAAAACTGCCTCAGTCCAATATTATTATTCTTAATATAATTATCAATCTCTTTCTGAAAGAAATTATCTTTATTAACAACAAATATTTTATCTTTCTCTAACAGCTCATACAAGTAAGGCTCTCTATCATTGTTAAAATTTATATTTCCCCTCACCTCAGCAATTAAATCTCCCTCTTTCAACTCATTAATTGCTTTCCATCCATTATCAGTTAGAATAGGGTGTTCCTTTGTCCCCTCTATTTCCTCTCCACATTCAAGTTTTATTTTTAAAGTCTCATCAAACCCATTACTTTTCCATTCAGCAATAGAATTTTTAACAAACCCCTTATCTTTATCATAAGAAATAATCTCAATATTAAGTTTTTTTTCAACAATTTCTCCAATCTTTACATACTTGCCATTCACACAAAGAACCTCAGAATCATAAGTTAAACATCTTTGCAAAGCTCTAGAAACACTCTTAGGAGACCTAAGTAATACAACTAAATCAATAGAACCAATATCTATCCCTAACTCGAGGCTAGTGCTAGAAACAGCAACTTTAAGATCCCCCTTACGTAATCTCTCTTCAATCATAAATCTCTGCTCCTTACTCATAGAACTATGATGTGCCCCAATCAATCCACAATACTTTCCAGGAAAATGATCATCTAAATAATGAATAATTCTTTCAGTAGCATTTCGAGTATTAGTAAATATTAATGTAGTCTTATGTTGTTGAATTAACTCGTCAAGAATATTATAAAGTCTTTTTTGATCTTCGGCTCCGTCCATAGTAAGTAAATCAACTCCCGGGCTAATCAATCCAATATCAATATCTTTTACAAGCTCAACTTTAGCAATCAAACAATCTTTCAAAGTTCCAACTAAAAACTTAGCAATTTCTTCTAAAGGGGCAATAGTAGCACTCAATCCGATTCGAACTGGAGTTATCACACTAAATTCTTGAAGTCTTTCAAGCATCAAACTCAAAAAAACTCCCCTCTTATTAGCCAGCGCATGAATCTCATCAACAACAATAAATTCAAGAGCTCTCAAATTTTCAGAAAACTTTGGCGCAGTAAGTACAATAGCTAAACTTTCAGGAGTAGTCACGAATATATGAGGGGGTCTTTTAGCCATCTTAGCTCTTTCAGACATAGTGGTATCTCCAGTGCGAAGCCCAACACGAATAGGTTGCATCTTCAAACCCTTCACCAAAACCAATTCATTAATCTCGGCAAGCGGTTTCTCTAAATTAACAAATATATCATTACTAAGTGCTTTTAAAGGACTCACGTAAACAGCGTACATCTTATCCTCCAACTCATTTCGTAAAGCAAGTCCAACCAAATAATTTAAAATACTCAAAAAAGCAGTAAGCGTCTTAGTCCCTCCAGTAGGAGCAGAAATAAGAATATTCCTGCGTTCATGAATCGGAGCAACCCCATACAACTGCGTCAATGAAAAATCTTTAAACTTTCCAAAAAACCATTCTGCAACAATTGGATGTAGCATTCCCTTTACATCTGCACTTTCTCGTGCTTCAATAAATTCAATCTTATTTTCAACCATATCAATCTAAAACTCGTATATCAAGCCTTCTACTTAAACTATAAAAACATTGCCAAACACAAAATACGATGCCTTCAATATCTAAAAAGAAACGTTCAAGAATTTCAGAACAAATTCTTTCATATTTATACAACACTTCTCCAGAAGCCAGTTTTACGGTGAAAATTGCAGAGGAAATTATTAGAGATGAAGAATTCACAAAATCTCTCTTAGAAGAACTAGAGAAAAGCAAGCTTGTAATAAAAATAAGCAAAGGCCCACAAGGCCAGGATTACACAAAATGGCAACGCTGGCGCATGTCCACAGCAGCCTTTGATGCTTATAAGAATTTACGTTAATTAGTCCAATAAGTCTGCCGGAACTGGTTGATTATTTACTTTTCTAAAATTTCCTCTATTATCTACAGTTATATTTCTTTCAGAATAAACATCTGCAGTACCAATAACTTTTTTCCCACTCGGATTTGTAAATTGAGGAAGACAGGGATTAAAATGAGCAAGGTATAATTGGGCTTTTTTTAAACCTTCATTAAGAAAAGGATATGCTCCGGTAGGAGTTCTTTCCTCATCGGAGAAACGCCCAATATTATCAAAAACATCATTATTTTCCATTAATAATTTAAAATACTTTACATAATTCTTTCCCGTATCTGGAACTGCCTTTGCAAATATCAAACAAAATCCTTCTCTATTTACTAATTGAGGGGCTATCAAATTAGAAATAGGTCCAGCAGTTATTCTTGATTCTAATCCTTTTGGAATTT
Source organism: Nanobdellota archaeon (assembly GCA_038044225.1). GTDB lineage: Archaea > Nanobdellota > Nanobdellia > Pacearchaeales > GW2011-AR1 > SICU01. Next base: position 1,297 of record JBBTAL010000105.1, on the reverse strand, counting down.
CTTTAAGGCTCATAATTTTATTTCAACCTTCAATATATAAATCTTTATATTCTCATCACCTCTAAAAACATCATGTCAGACCCTCTAAAAGAAGCATTCGCTAAGGTAAGGCAAGACATAGAGTATCTTTACCAAGAGCTAGCAGACATCAAATACCTTCTAGAAGACATAAAACAACAACAATCAAACCAACCAACAAACCAACACATAACTCCAACACACAAAGAAGGCATTCCAACACAGTATTTGCCTCAATACGACCCAATCTCTGGAAATAATGCCTTTTCCACTGGAAATGATGGGGTTCCAACAAACCAACCAACAAACCAACCAACAAACCAACACCCCCCGATTTCCACTCCAACACAACAGATAAGTTCGGTTAATGACAGAATAAGCAACTTTCATCGAGTCTCAGAAATCTTGTCAACTCTCGATGATTTAAAGAAAGAAGTTCGTTTAAAATTCAAGAGACTCACAGAGCAAGAAATGGTCATATTCGGTGCCATTTACAGTTTAGAAGATCAAGGGTTCATGGTAGATTATTCCCTTTTAGCACAAAAAACAAGCCTTAGTGAAATTTCTATTAGAGACTACATAAGAAAAATTCTCAATAAACAAATCCCCCTCATTAAATCAAAAGAATCAAACAAAAAAGTACTTCTTTCAATCCCTCAAGAACTAAAAAGAATAGCCCCTCTAAACGTAATTTTACAATTAAGAAGCTTATGAAAATCGGCATACCGAATAAACTTAGTGTTCTCACTAATTCTCTTAAAAAGCCGTAAAAGCATCAAAATTAAGCTTTTTAAGGCTTAATCTCTCCTTTTAGATTTGTCCTCTCTTTGACTTCATCAGGCTTCATGCTCTCAACTCGACAAAAAGCCCTCACCCTTCACTCACTTTTACATGATTCTTCGATTATTATTTCTTGAATCTGCTTTTCTCATCTTTTTAATCATTTCTATCTATTTTTCACCCACTTTTTATTCAAATTATCATATCCTTTGGCAATTTCTTATACTTTGGACTTTCTTTAACTCTCACTTTTGCGTATTTCTCTAGTTTGTTACGAACTTCTTCGCCCACAAACACTCTTTTTTTCCCATTGGGCTCTGTTAATTCTTGTATCAATCCCTCATTTTTCTGTTTTATCGCATTTATTTGCCCTCTAATTGTGGCTCTCTCTTTGCCCAAAAGACGAGCTATATCTTCGTAACTCAACTTCAATTCCGTATTCATCAATGTAAAAACAATCAACCTCTCATTGCTACTTAATCCTTTCAAAATATCATGA
>JBBTAL010000104.1:0-11850 GCA_038044225.1 Nanobdellota archaeon | reverse complement strand
ACAAAAGCATTTGAAATGATATTTGAAAAATATAAAAAGAGAGGTTTCAAAATATTTATGGGTATGGAAAACAAAAATTCAAAAGCAAAAAGTCTTTATAATAAGATAGGCGTGCAAGAAAGTAGAACATATACTATAATAGAAAAGGAACTAAAATGAAAAAACTAAACAAAAAAAAGGAAATAAAAATGAGAAAGTTTTCTGAACTCCTAGAAACTCTTTTTCTAAAAGAGGTTGTAGAATGATATACGAACCAGAAACAGTAAAAGGATTTGAAGACTATCTGCCTCCACAATCCCAGAAAAGAGAAAAAATAAAGGAAATAGCTAAAAAATACTTCAAGTTATACGGTTTCTTACCCGTTGAAACCCCCTTAATAGAATTCGACGAACTAATGCGTTCTGACACAATAGGTGAAGAAGACGAAGCTGTTCGTGACAGATTCAGATTAAAAGACAGAGCAAACAGAAACTTAGGACTAAGATACGAATTTACATTCCAACTATCAAGAATATTCAAACAAAATCCAAATATTAAACTACCATTCAAAAAATACCAAATAGGAGAAAACTTCAGAGATGAACCAATAAGAACAGGAAGAACACGTCAATTCACTCAATGTGATGTAGATATAATCGGAGACTCTTCAGTAAACGCAGACGTTGAATGCATTTCGGTAGTATTCGATATATTAAAAGAATTAAACATAACAAACATCGAGTTACAAATAAACAATCGTAAATTAATTGATGAAATAATCAAGTCAGTTCAAATTACAGAAAAACAAGCAGTCTTAAGAGAAATAGACAAAATAGAAAAAATAGGCGAAGACGAAGTAAAAGCCAATCTAAAAAAATACGCAGATTCAAATCAAATATTAAGTTTACTAAAGCTAATGGAAAAAGATGCCTCTTTCTTTAAAGACAATATGTTTGAAGGCGCACAAGAACTAACAGACTTAATTAAAAAATGCAAAGAGTATGGTATAAAAGCAAAATTTAATCCACGTTTAATGCGCGGTTTCAACTACTACACTGGAAACATTTTCGAAGTATCCATAGGAAAAACAGCAATTCTAGGCGGAGGCCGTTACGATAAATTAGTTGGAAAATATATCAACAAAGAAATCCCTGCTGTAGGATTATCTTTCAGCATAGAGGGTCTAATGGGCTTATGTGAAAAAGAAATAAATCAACTCAATTTAGACAAAACAAAAGCAATAATAATATCAATAGAACAAGACAAAGAAACAATAAAATTAGCAAAAATATTAAGAAAAAACAATATAAATTGCACAGTAAGTTTTGACAAAGTAGGCAAGGCATTAGAATACGCAAATTCATATCAAATTCCATTTGCAATATTCATAGGAAAAGATGAAATATCAAAAAAGAAATATAAAATGAAAAACATGATTTCAGGCGAAGAATCTCTATTGACAGAAAAGAGTTTAATTTCTAGGTTAAAGAAAATTTATTAAGACATATAAAACAAATTATCTTAATTTGTCAATATTTAAAATCAAGTTTGGATCAGGACATAATCGCAACCATTGCTCTCGTTCATAAATACTTGCAACGCCAGGAAAATCTCCTTTTTTTCCTAACATATCACCAATAATTTGAAAATGAACATGTTCAAACCAGTTTCCATTCACATAAATATTTCCAATCTCACCTATAACCTCGCCTTTCTTAACTTTTTGACCTTCTGACTTACCTCCTAAAGAATCTTCACTCAAATGCCCATATAATATGTAAAAAGTTACCTCATCAAGCTCATGTTGAATAACAATAGTTGGACCATAATCACCATGAGCATTGTTATTTTGAAAACTATGAATAATACCATCAAGAGGTGAAAATACTTTTGTCCCAGCAGGAAGTATAATGTCAATACCTAAATGAATTGTTCGTGCAGTACTAAAAAGAGAACTATGTTGATAAATTATTCTATCTTCACTATACCTACCAATGCCTATTAATGCTTTACATAATGTCAAAGTTCTTTTCACGTATGAATCAAAACTTTCTGCTGAGTTAAGGTTTATTTCTTTAATATCAATATTATTATTAGTAAAATCAAAAACATAAATTGATTCTTTATTAAAATTAAATGGCACGACTCTACCAAAGATATTTCTATTTTTTAATAAAGTTTCTTCTAAAATCATAAAATTACCTCCAATATCATGTTCCCTCATCACCAGAACTACTCGTTCGTTCACGTAATATCTCTTCAATAAGACTTAAACGTGAAAGAGCTAAAAACCTAAGAGATTCTTCTTCTCCTGCTGCATTTGATTGTGAATAATTTGGATTTTTTTCAATACTTCTCTCAAGATTTATCCTATAGCTTTCAGCCATGTTCCAAACAATTTCCCCCTCATGAACAAGCTCTTCACTTGAAAGTTGTCTTAAAGAATCTCCCAAAATAAAATATTTACCTTCGGACATGGATGCCATCCCCATTAATTGGATAATACCAAACATTCAAGTCCTCATAACTACCAACAATGTCTTCAATATCACTATAAGCTTTAATTTGACAATGTTTGTTCAATCTACCCATATATCTAAATCCAAGATTAGCAGACTGCTGATTAACTCCTCGTGATGCTGCTCTGTCTTCCTCAAAAACTAAATGAATATTATTTTCATAAGTTGCTAAAAGTTCTCTAACGAGGCAAGCAACACAAGCTTGATTAAGCCCTATTCCTCTATGACTGGGATGCGTTGCTTCATCACTAAGCTCACTGATTCGTAATAATTTACTTTCATTACGACTAATAACAATTGGAATTTCCGCAACCTCTGCTATTGCAACAGATACAATATTTTGATATTCATCTCGAGCTATAGCCGTAATTGATTTTGGATTTTCCACAAGTTCTCTAACAGATTGCTCAGTCAATGGAAAAGTATAATCTGTATACACTAAATTATAAAGTTCATATAATTGTCTTTTATCCTCATCACTTCTATCATCTTTTAATCCTATTTCAATACTATAATCTTTCTGTCTCCGCTGTCTCTGTAAAGACAAATCGCTATGCCTAGAACGCAAAGACTCTGAAACAATACTGTCTTCTTCAGAAATAACATTCTTATTGGATTCTGTTCTACTTTTATAATTCTCTCCAAAATATTGTACAAAACAACCACTCCAATCACTAGCTAAAGGAATTGGACTAGTCTCAAATCTACCATCTCCTAAAAGTAGAGGATAAAATGCTAAAACATCATCTGTTACAAATCTAAGAGTAATTCGTGTTCCACCTTTAATTTGTCGAGCTTCATCAATGAAAGAATGAACATCATCTATAGAAGTAACAAGCTTTGCACAAAATCCTTTAACTCTATTGTTGTGACTATCATAAACAGGTCTTCCAATTGCTCCAATTGATCCGGTGTTTTCTATATTCATGTAATATAGTAAACTTTAAATATATAATAACTTTGTGTTATTATAATAACAATATTAAACTAAAATGTTAATAAAATGATAACAATAAGTAGAACAGTTGAGAAAATAATTGAAGAAAACTCATTCATACAAGAAGCTCTATCCCGAGGAATAATTAATTATGCGGCTCTTGCAGAGTCCATAAAACCAAGAATAGAAAATGAAATGAAAAAACAAGTAAAAACCTCTGCAATTATGATGTCTCTCAGAAGACTAACTGAAAAACTTGAAAGAGTTTTTGTTAAAAAACCAAAATTTGAAAAAGAAGCAGATGTATTTGTAAAGTCAGATTTATTTGAAATAACAATAAAAAAATCTAAAAAAACATTCGAATTAATAAAACAAATTTATGAAATAATGGATTCGCATCAAGATTTTATGACTACAACTCAAGGACCAACACAACTCACGATAATTGCAAACAAAAGAAACAAAAAGAAAATATTAGAGATACTTGAAAAAGAACATCCATTTGAAGAAATTGATAATCTCGCATCAATTGGAACAACAATACCTACAAATGCTATAAATGAAGTAGGATATTTTTATATCATAACAAGAGCGTTTGTATGGGAGAATATCCCAATAATAGAATTAGTATCAACTTTAAATGAATTAAATTTAATAATAAAAGAAAATGATGTACCGAAAGCATTTGTAATTCTAAAAGAAACTATAAGAAAAAATTCTTAATCAAAAAATCGATGCACCACCACGCCTTAAAAGGCGTGGTTTGATTGGTGCTCGATTTTTGGATGCTCGAAGTGTTCCACGCTCTAAAGAGCGTGGTTTTCAAACACTTCGACATAAATAAATTGAAGAAAGAGTAAAACTACTCTTTCCCAGCTTCAGAAAAACCGCTAACAGCCTCAACTTTAACCTCAGCTTCCCGTTCGGCTTCCAAACTTTCCACTTCTTCCTTTAATCTTTGAAGCAAATCCTTATTCTTAGATTCATATATCTCTTTAAGTAAAACCCATATTTCTTCAAAATGACCTTCTTGCTCAAGCCATACTTTTTGTTGGTTATCTAAATGCAATAAAGACACAAATGTAACTAATCTCTCCTCAGGATCCAAAGAAGAGAGTTCAGAAAAAGCAACCCTCTCATCGCTTTTAACAAACATCTGCTTTATCTTAGAATAAAGTCCTTTAATCTTATCCTGTAAATTAAACAAACGTTTAGGAATTGACAAATAAGAATCTAGTTCGTGCTGTTTAAGGATAAGAGCCTTCCTGTCGCGCCTATCTTCAGTAGAGATAGCTTTACCCAAAGCAATAATCAACTCTTGAAGAGAAACCTTCTTATACCGAGGCAATGGAGTTCTAGGAATTAAATCAGGTATATCTTCATCAAGTTCAATCCTTTCCTGAGAGTATTTCTTCTCCTCTTTCTTCCCATATAAAATATCATCAAAAAATTGTAAATCCCTGCTCAAAAGCAATTCAGACTTAAGTCTCAATAAGAGAGAAGCTGCAAGTAACACTTTAGAAGAAATAAAGAAATTAGCTTCTTCAAGCTTGCGAACACGTTCGATATATTTAATAGACAAAACACTCAAATCTATATCCCAGGGGTCAAGTTGTTCTGAGTTTATCAAATCATAAATAATTGCCTGCCAACTTAGGCGATTATCAAAAAGCAAGTCGTGTATCTGCTCCTGCCCGACGCGTTCTTTAACATTTTTAACAACATCCTTACCCACACCATCAACAATCTCCTCAACAACAGCCTCTTCCATAATAACAATCGGAAAGCCTATTAAATAAACTTATACGTAGTTTCAAATTAAAACATATGTTCTAAACTAAAACCATAAAAACCATGTTCTTATTACATAGTTACGACATAATCGAAACATTTAAATACTTGCTAGAGTTCGCTTTAATATCATCACCTCTTTTTCCCAGGGGGGGACTTCATAGCCATCTTTTTGGCGGTTATGGACTCTCCTCTATGGGTTTAATATAAAATTAATTAAAGAACTCTTCAAAGCTTTTCACAAAAGTCCTAAATAAAGGCAGAAAAGCGTATCCGAGTCGGAGGTGATTGATAAATCTTGTATTTACACATTAAAAAGATTTAAATAATGAATAAATAACTCAAAAATATGGCAAAAGAAATAACCTTTGGAAGTAAAAAATCGATAGATGACTGGTTTGAAGCAGCAATAGACGGTTTAGCAAGAGGAATATCTACCCAAGTTAGAGCAAATAGAACAATAAAAAGAGAAGAAGCATCCATATATAGTCTTGCAATAACCCACTTAAACAAAATAAGGGAAATGTTATATCAATCAATCGATGAAAAAGAAAAACCTGAAACAATAAAATATGAAAGTGTAGTTAGAAGATATTTCTAATTATTCTCATCCAGTTTCTTAAAATGGTCTTTTCCAATTGGCTCAAGAACTCCCTTAAACAATTCAGTAACTCCCTCAACATCTTCCTTAGTCTTGCCTTCAATTTCAACAAAAGTAACTTCCGCAGGTTCTAATATTTTCATTATTCCAAGTTCGGTTCCATTAACATCCCAATATTCTCTAAATGTTCTATTCTTCATAATTACTTTAAATCCGAGACTCTTCAGAACAAGATCCATCTTTTCAGAATCTCCGATAGAAACATTTATCTCAACCCTTTCCCAAACATTACTGTCTGTTTCCCTTTTACCCTTAAAAGTTAATTCAGAAACTCCTTTCTTTGTTCTTATTCTAAGCAAATTTTCAGCAATTTTCATAGTCTCGCCTTCCTTTCCATAATAACAATCAACAATCTCGTAAGTTTCGGTAAACTTTGCAACACTTTTTAATCTAATTCTAAAAGCTTTTTCATCATTAAATTTTAACTTAATTTCTATTTCTTTCATAACTTATAAAACCTTATTTCTACTTTTTATTAAACTCACTATACTTACACTTTCCACAATGGAATCTGTTTAAACCGCCACCCATAAAAACACCAGGTCCACAACGAGGACAAAACTTAGCATTTCTTTTTACAGTATCTCCCGTAACTTTATACAATTTATACTTCTCACTTGAAGGTTTATTCTTATGAGGTTTCTTTCCACCCTCTCCTGCTTTCATCTTTGTTCCACCTTCGCGTTCACTCATGTTATAATCCCTCTCCCTGATGCGAATGAAGATGAGCAGTTGGGATTATAACAGACAGAAACTTTCAATTGCGAGCAAATTCCTTCTGGAATTTGAGAGAATGTTGTGGCTTGACCACAACTTTGTAAGAAAGTTTCTTGTATTGAAAATTTCTTGAAATTAGTTGAAATTTTCATATTATTTCCCAGCCTCCACTTTTTTAACTTTTAATTTAGGCTCAATAGAAACTAATTTTTCAGCAGAATCATAAACCTTAGCTTCAATAATAAATTCTGAACTTCCAAAACTACCTCGAACAGCATTAATCACAACACAATCAATATTCTTCTTAAATTGTTTAGCAACATCTTCTTTAACTAAATTAAGCCCAGGATTAGACTGATAAACTTTCTTAGCAATAATATCATGCCTATGCAAAAGAGAATTATAAAAATTTAATAAAAATTTCATCTTAATCTAAGAGCAAACACTCCCTTTGCTTTCAAACCTAAATTCTTAGCAATTTCAGATTGCTCTGGATTTATTATTGTAATCTTTCCCTTAAAACCTTCCACACTTTCAGCACTTTGACAGCTAGGACAACTAGCCCCTTCATAAATCATCCTACAATGCTTACAAGCTTTTTCTTTATTAGCCATGTTTAATTTCTTCCCCCTAATGCGAATGAAGATGAGCAGTCAGAAATTAAACAGACAGAAACTTTCATCAGACAAGTTTCTTGTATTGAAAATTTCTTGAAATTAGTTGAAATTTTCATTACCCTTTCTTCTCCTTTTTAGGTTTCTTTTCACTCTTTCCAAGCTTCTCGCCCTTTTCAGCCCTCTTCGCAGCAACGATAGCTTTCTTTCTTGAATCTTCAAGCCATTCTACCTTGCCTAAACCGGGTTGCCTCATAGTCAAACCAATTTTAGGTTCTCCTGCCTTATAACTTATAGCAACAATTCGCGCCAAACACGAGTCACCAACATTAAGAGACCTCTTTGTAACCTTGCCCTGAAGATTTCCTGTCTTGCTAAAAGAAACAAAATCTTCCATTGTCTGTGAAATATGAATCATCCCTTGAGTGGGACCTATTTGCATAAAAGCTCCAAAATTAGTAACCTCTTTTATTGTTCCTGGAATAAGTTCATGAAGTTCAGGCTTCCAAACTAAAACAGTAAATTGAGATTTATAATAAGCGGCTCCGTCACCTGGAATAATAATCCCTTCTCCAACATTAGCAACGCCGATAACTGAAATAACAAAACCCAAATCTTTATGCATTGTCTTAACATAAGATTCCTGCAACTGTTCAGCAACGGCATCCTTAGTAGCTAAACCAAAGTGGCGCGGCTCAACACGAATGTGGTCCTCAACTTCAGCAACATAGAACATAATTCATTGAGAAAAACGTGGTTTTTAAAGGTTATCAAGCCCCTTCTTCAACGCCAACTCTATTCTGTGCCTTAAAAATAACTATCTTCTTAGGAATTCTCTTCTTAATTCCTTTATCAAGCGTAGCAATAAATATTCCTTCTTGTCCTCGCCTAATAAGAAAATCATCTACTCTGCCTTTTCCAAGACTATTTTTCTTAACTCCTTTTTGCTCAATCATTTCTAAAGCAACATCAACGGCAGCTCGGTCCTCATGAGAAGCACGATTGCTCGTCCTCAGGTCCTTCATTTCCTGTAAAACCTCTCTAGGAACTACCGGAGTAAACCCCTGTTCTTCCAACTGAGAAATAAAATCAATTCTATCTCTAACACAAGAAATAATAAAACTACTATCTAACAACACTTGCATAAAAGAAAAAAGTAAAAAGACTATATTAATCTTTCTCAATATCATTAATAAGCATTTATATACAATAAACCCTTTAGAAAATAATGGAAGAGGCAAGCCATGTAATAGAAGTTCTCACGAAAGCAAGACAATCTCTAGAAAGGGAAGACAGTAAAGAACTGAAAAACCTTTCAGATCAAACAATTCACGCAGCATCAGTATATCAGCACACAGATTACATACTCGTTGCTATAATAATTTATGCTTTGAGCAAATTAGTAGAAAGAAAAGATAATTTAAATATAAAAAACTGGCAACAATTTATCAGAGAAATAAATAATTTATTATCATTATCCATATCTTCGATACAGCAAAACAAGCACTCACAATATATTAAATTCCTCAGTAAAATAAAGAGATACATAGAAAATTCATCGGAAAACCTAAAACCAATTATAGAAGAATTATTAAGAAAAGCTTCTATAAACAAAGCATCTAAAATATATGAACACGGAATCTCTTTAGCAAAAACAACAAAGCTTTTAGGAATAACTCCGTGGGAACTTTCAGAATATGTGGGGGAAAAAGAAAACCCTCAAACTAAATTAAACAAAACTATAGATATAAAAGTCCGAGCACAAATGGCAATGGATTTCTTCAGATGATTAAAAAAGTCCTCATCCTCGACGCAGGACCTATAATAAATTTATCTCTAAACGGATTGCTGGAAATATTTAAAAAAATAAGTCAAAAAGGAATTACAATTGCAATAACAAACTATGTATATCAGGAAGTCGTAGACAGACCGTCTCACATCCCGAGATTTGAATTAGGTGCATTAAAAATAAAAGATTTAATAGAAAAGGGAGTTATAAAATTTGCAACAGATTTAGGTCTAGCACAACAGGAAATAGAAAGTGAAACTCAAAGATTTTTAAGAATAGTAAATTCCTCAATAAAATCAGACAATCACTTTATTGAAATAGTCAGCCCGGCAGAAATGTCTTGCCTAGCGGTAAGCCACCTGTTCAACAAAAAAAGAATAGAAAACATAATAGCAATAGACGAGCGTACGACCAGAGTTTTATTTGAAAAACCCAAAAATTTAAGAGATTTAATGTCTAATAAATTGCATAGAAATGTAACTCTCAACACAAAAGAATTAGAAAACATGGGGCAATTCAGATTCATTCGCTCAAGTGAATTAGTTTATGTAGCAATCAAAAAAGGATTTATAAAAATAAATGACAAACATGCTTTGGAAGCCTTATTATACGCAACAAAATTCAAAGGCTGTGCAATCTCCTGGGAAGAAATAGAACAATTGAAGAAGCTTTAAAAAGCAAACATTTATATAATTGGTTAGATTGATATAACCATGACAATACAATTTGAAGCACAACTAAAAAAATGGGGAAGATCATTCGGCATAGTCGTACCTATGGAAAAAATAAAATCTGCTAAATTAAGAGAAAATCAAAAAATTGAGGTAAATATTAATAAGGAAAGAAATGTTTTAAAAGAAACATTTGGCACTATTAAATTAAAAAGATCTGTAGAAGAGATATTACGTGAAGGAGATAAAGAGTCTTGGGATGAATGAAGAAACAGATATCAAAGAAACATATTTCTTTGACACATATGCAATTTTTGAAGTAGTCTTAGGCAATCCAAAATATCAAAAATATACTAACTGTCAGATTATTACTACAACCTACAATTTAGCAGAGTTTAATTACAATTTAAAAAAAGAAAAAAACAAAAAAGAGGTAGATGAACTTACAAAAAAGTATTACAATCATATAGTTGAAGTTAAGTTAGAAGATATACAGGAAGCTATGGATCTCAAAACAACCAATAGACAATTATCAATTCCAGATGTCATCGGATACACAATTGCAAAAAGACTTAAAATAAAATTTCTAACCGGAGATGAAGGATTTGAAAAGATGGATAACGTAGAATATGTAAAAAAATAATGGGCCCGGAGGGAATCGAACCCCCATCCTTCGGGATCTCCAAAAATTCTGGAGCCGAAGATTCTAAAACCATTAAACTACGGACCCTATATCAAAATCAGTTATAAAGCCATTTTAAGCTTTGCCCATCCCAAAACTCTGATGAGTTTTGTTAGTTGTTTTGGGATTACAGTTGAATATCTCCAACAAACTGTAATCCTAGTATAAAAATTGGAGATTTCAACTAGTATTAACAAATCTTTATAAATAACCCAGACGTTCATATTACATGCATAAAGAAAAGAGACATGAGCATAAAGCCATTTCAAAGGAATCCTTAGAAGAACAAACGATTCACAGTCTTGTAGAATTACAAAAAGTACATATAAACTTAGCAGAAAAATTTAACAAGCTCACATTACAGATTGAAAATTTGCTCGCACTCTTTGAGATGGCAGCACGCAACTTTGCAAAACAACCAAACATGCAAAGCACAGAAAGAGATAAAGAATTCCTAGATAAAATAGACAAGCTCCTAGATCAAAACAAATTATTAGCAAAGGGTCTCTCATTGATGGAAGAAAAAATGCGAGAAAAAATTTATGGTGTTGGAGCAAGACCTCAATTCAGAACACCAAATCCACAACAAATGACGGCATCAAATCAAATAGAAGAGATATAATTATGGAACATCAAGAAATCGGAGAATTATTTCTAATTAATTTTGTACATGCATTGGCAACTGCAAAAAATAGCATATCAATAAAAACCAACGAGAGTCAAAAAGAAAATTATTCGTTGCAAGCATCTCTCTTAAAACCTGAAATGCAAAAAAATAACCAAATCCAAATGGTTCCACAGTTTTTAAAGCCAATTCAAATAAAAAAACAATTCATTCAATCAAATAATGCAAATATTCCATTAAAAAATATTCAACCTAAATTCAATAATTACCAAAGAAAAGACATATTTTCAAATCAAAACATCCCCAACATAAAATCTGGTACTGAAAGTCTAAACGCACTCATAAGAAACCCAGCGATTAATGAAATAGAATGTATTGGAGTAGATAATCCATTAATGATTAAAATAAGAGGAATGACTCAAAAAACTCAAGTCAAACTAACTATAGAAGAGATATATGACTTAATCGCAGAGTTTTCTCAAAAAACAAGAATTCCTGTAATAAACGGCTCAATAAAGGCGGCTCTAAACAATATGATTATCACTGCAGTTCTTTCAGAAACCCTAGGACCAAGATTTATACTCCAAAAGAAGAGATTTCAACAATTAATTTAAATGTCAAAACCGCCAATACAAAGTTTTATAAATTATGACTTTATAATAACAACATGAGCAAATATAATTTAATTTCAGGATTAATAGGAATAGTTCTAAACGGATGTGTTTCTGAACCAAATACAATACCTATTGAAACTAAGAACTACCGCATTACTGATGAGGAAGGAAAAAAATATTATCATTTTACAGACGATAAAGGTATAGAAAAGAAGATAGAGATGATTTATGATGGAAAAAATTATATTATC